>JBFLYY010000112.1:0-15621 GCA_040756495.1 Thermodesulfobacteriota bacterium
GGGTAGTGGCCGCATTGTCGCGTCACCCGGCGGCCCGCCACCTGCTCGACCATGCCGCGGAGCTTGAATGCCTCCTGAGTCCCGCCGAGGAAAAGGTGGTGCTCCTCTGCCACACGACGCGGGAGGTGCGGGCGGCCGACCGTCAGCATGCCGCAGCACTCTGTGCCGATCTCGATCGCCTCAAGGGCATCCTCTTCAGCGCGCCGGACAAGGCCCTCGGCCCGGCCGTCACCCGGGGCGGCGTCAGCGATGATCTCGCCCCCCTCCGGATTCGCTTCACCATCCCGGCCCATGTGGCGGGCCAACCCCTCACCGTCACGGTGGAGCCCGGCGGCTTCAGCCAGGTGAACCCGGAGCAGAACGAGGCGATGATTGCCACCCTCGTTGCCTGGCTGGCCCTCACCGGCGAGGAAACAGTGCTCGACCTTTTTTGCGGCATGGGGAATTTTTCGCTTCCCCTGGCGCTGAAAGCGCGGTCCGTGTCGGGCATGGATATCCAGGGCGCCGCCATCCGCAGCGCCCGACGCAACGCCGAACTGAACGGGGTGACCAATTGCCGGTTCGAGAAGTGCGGGGCAGGGGAGGGGGCACAACGACTGGCAACGGCAGGGGAGAAGTTCGATGCGGTGCTCCTCGACCCGCCGCGGGCCGGATGCAGGGAGGTGGTTCCGCATCTGCCGGCCCTGGGGGCCGAGCGTCTCGTCTATATCTCCTGCGATCCCGCAACCCTCAGCCGCGACCTTGTCCTGCTCCAGGGGCAGGGCTACGCCATCGAGCGGATGCAACTCTTCGACATGTTCCCCCAGACCCATCATCTGGAGACCATGGTATTGCTGCGGCGGCAGGGGTGATCACAAGCCGGAAACGGCTCTCCACTCCCTGGCGCTGTCAGCGGCCGCAGCTACTCCCCTCGGCAGCGCCTTAGGCGATGGCGAGCCTGAGCAGGTCCGCCACCGAGATCATGCCGATGGCCTTGTTGTCGGCGCCGGCGACCAGCAGGTGGTGGGTGCCGGCCTTGTGCATCGTGGCAAGGGCGTTCTGCACCGGTTCGTTTTCGTCGAGCTGCACGCACGGGCTACAGGCGGCCTTGCCGGTGATGAGTTCGCAGGAGGTCATGAAACGCGACACCCTGGTGCCGTCGAGGTCGTCGTGGCGGACGATGCTGTCCAGCAGGTCCATCTCGGTGACCACCCCGACGAGTTCGGCGCCGCTCCTGACCACCAGGGCCGAGCAGCCCGCCGCGGTCATCTTCCGGATGGCCGCCCGCAACGTGTCGTCCAGCGAGACCGCTGGCGCATCCTTTTTCACTGCCGCACCGATCGTTGCCGTGAGCCCCATACGAACCTCCCTGCCGGATTGAGATGGAATCGGGATATCACGAAGTTACGCCTTATCATAGCATATCGCCATTCGCCCGGTGGGCAGATTTTTTTTGTGATCGAGGCGGCCGGTCTCTTCGGCCGACGCAATAACTTCTCTGCTTGAAATTGGCAGCAGGGCGCGTATGCTGGGTGGGAGAGTCGACCACGAACCGCTACCAACCAGGAGGCACCTATGAGCAAGACCGAACAGAATCTGTGGGAGGCCTTTGCCGGCGAATCCCAGGCCAACCGTAAATACCTTGCCTTTGCCAAAAAGGCGGACAGGGACGGCTATCCGCAGGTGGCGAAGCTCTTTCGGGCCGCGGCCCATGCCGAGACCATCCATGCCCACGCCCACCTGCGGGGGCTCAAGGCGATCGGCGACACCAGGGAGAACCTGAAGGCGGCCATTGCCGGCGAACTCCACGAATTCGAGAAGATGTACCCGGCCATGATCGAGACGGCCAAGGCCGAGGGCGACAAGGCGGCGGAGATGTCCTTCACCTATGCGCACAAGGTGGAAAAGACCCATGCCGATCTCTACCAGAAGGCCCTGGCCAACCTCGATCAGCTGCCGCCGACCGATTACTATGTCTGCGAGGTCTGCGGCCATACCCACGAAGGGTGCGCGCCGCCGGAAAAATGTCTGGTCTGCGGCGCCAACGCCCGCGCCTTCGTGAAGATCGACTGAATCCCTTCCCGTGTGTTTCCGGCAACCGGGCGGCCGTTGGTCGCCCGGTCTTCCGTCGCCTGCCCCGCCGTTGTCGGGATGCCGCGCCGTGAACAGGTGTTTTCGTTGGCTCGGCGCCCTTGCGCCGTTGACAAAACCTCCTGTTCTGACTAAGGTTCCTCGCTATTCAGGAGGAGGAAGAGATGGCATTCGACATGAACCGGATCATCGACGAGAGCTTGCAGGAATCCCTGGCCGCGAAACAGGCCTTTGCCAAAGAGGCGCGCGGCACCATCGTCACCCTGGTGGGCTGGATGGTGGAGGCGATCCGGAGCGGCAGGAAGATCATGATCTTCGGCAACGGCGGCAGCGCGGCCGATGCCCAGCACATGGCCGCCGAGTTCGTCAACCGCTTCCTCATCAACCGCCGGCCCTTGCCTGCCATCGCGCTCACCACCGACAGCTCGATTCTCACCAGCATCGGCAACGATTTTTCCTTCGACGACATCTTCCTCAAACAGATCCAGGCCCTGGGCCAGGCGGGCGACGTGGCTCTCGGCATTTCCACCAGCGGCAACTCGCCCAACGTGCTCAAGGCCATCCTTGAAGCGAAGGGCATGGGGCTCCGCACCGCGGCCTTGACCGGCGGCACCGGCGGCAAGCTGCTGCACGTGGCGGAACTGACCTTGAACGTGCCGAGCACCAAGACCCCGGCCATCCAGGAGAGCCACCTCTGGGCGGAACACCTCCTCTGCCAGCTGGTGGACGAGGTGCTCTTCGGCCAGGGCGCGGCGTAGGGGATGGTCATGAAGGAATACAGACCGCTCGATTTTTCCGGCCTCAACACCTACTCGCTGCACGGCCGCCACAGCAAGGTGACGGTGGCCAACTTCGCCAGGCCCCTTTCCGCCGGCGCCACCATCGGCGACTATCTCGCGGCCCTGCCGCAGCAGTTCCTGGGCATCGACTTCCCGGACCTCATCGAACGCCTTGCCGCCATCCACAAGGCAGGACGGCCCATCGTGGTGGGGCTGGGGGCGCACGTCATCAAGGTGGGGCTGAATCCGATTCTGATCGACCTCATGGAGCGCGGCATCGTCACCGGCCTGGCCGTAAACGGCGCCGGCATCGTCCACGACACCGAGATCGCCATGGTGGGCCGCACCTCGGAGGAGGTGGATCAGGTCTTGGGCGCCGGGGCCTTTGGCGCGGCCAAGGAGACCGGCGAGGAGATCAACGCCGCCATCAATGAGGGCGCGGCCAGGGGGCTGGGCTTGGGGGCGGCGGTGGGCGACTATCTCCTGGCCAGGGGGTTCCCCAACAACCAGGTGAGCCTCCTCGCCTCCGCCCGGCGGCTCGGGGTGCCGCTCACCGTGCACGTGGCCATCGGCACCGACATCATCCACATCCACCCCTCGGCCAACGGTGCGGCCATCGGCCAGACCAGCCACGAGGATTTCAAGCTCTTCTGCGCCATGGTCGCCGATCTCGAAGGCGGGGCCTACCTCAACCTCGGCTCGGCGGTGCTGCTGCCCGAGGTCTTCCTGAAGGCGATCACCGTGGTCCGCAACCTCGGTCACACGGTGGAACACTTCGTCACCGCCAACTTCGACTTCATCCGCCACTACCGGCCCATGACCAACGTGGTCAACCGGCCGACCATGAGCGGCGGCAAGGGCTTCAACATCACCGGCCACCACGAGCTGATGATCCCGCTCTTGGCCGCCGGCCTCATCGATCGTCTGGCCAGGGGCTGAGACGCGGCGGGCGGCAAGCGGAGTATTGTCTTGAAAATCCGTAGAAAAGAGGATAAAGAGCGGAGTCGGACCCATGCCTCTCTTTGATTTTGTCTGCCGCGCCTGCGGCGCCGGATTCGAATTGCTGGTGCGGGGCAGCGAGAAGCCCGCCTGCCCGAAATGCCAGAGCACGGACCTGGCCAAGCAGATGTCCACCTTCTCCACCCGCAGCGGGGGCGAGAGCGGAAGCAGCGGCAAATGCGCAGGGTGCCCGGGGGGCAGTTGCAGCAGCTGCCATTGAAAAAACACGGAACGCCGGAAGGTTCGGCTTCATCCTTCAGAAAAGCCCTCGACTTGGGGCGGTAAGGAATTCCCATGCAGAAACTCGTCAAGATCGGCACCCGCGGCAGCATGCTCGCCCTGGCGCAATCGAACTGGATCAAGGGCCTCATCGAGGCGCACCATCCCGGCGTTACCGTCGAGCTGGTGAAGATCGTCACCAAGGGCGACAAGATCCTCGACGTGCCGCTGGCCATGGTGGGCGGCAAGGGGCTTTTCGTGAAGGAGATCGAGGAGGCGCTCCTCTCCCGCGAGGTGGACATCGCGGTGCACAGCATGAAGGACGTGCCCTCGGAACTGCCCGAGGAACTCCACATCGGCATCGTCACCAAGCGGGAGAACCCGCACGACGCCTTTATCTCGAAGAAACATGCGAGCCTTGCCGAGATGCCGGCAGGCGCCAGGGTCGGCACCAGCAGCCTGCGGCGCAAGGCGCAGATCGCGGCCCTGCGGCCCGATCTCGTCATCGAGGATCTGCGCGGCAATCTCGACACCCGGCTGCGCAAGCTCGACGAAGGGCTCTACGACGCGATCATTCTGGCCGCCGCCGGCCTCAATCGCCTGAAATTGAGCGAGCGCGCCACCCGTTGCTTTTCCGCCGAGGAGATGCTGCCCGCCGTGGCCCAGGGTGCCGTGGGCATCGAACTGCGCAAGGCCGACACCGAGCTGCTCGCCGGCCTCTCCTTCATGGCCGACCATGCCACCGAGGTGTGCGTGCGGGCCGAGCGCAGCTACCTGCATCGGCTGGAGGGCGGATGCCAGGTGCCGCTGGCCGGCTTTGCCACTCTGGCCGGCAGCGAACTCACCATGACCGGCCTCATCGCCCCGGTGGACGGCAGCCGGCTCATCAGGAAGGCGATCACGGGCCGGCCCGAGGAGGCGGCACGGATCGGCCTTGCCCTGGCCGAGGAGTTGCTGGCCATGGGCGGCCGCGAGATCCTCGAGGCGGTGTACGGTTCCAAGATTCGCTAAATTCCGCGCCTTCGCGGTGGAGCACGACCCGGCTTCGTGCCGGGTCACTTGTTTGCGGACGGACGTATCATGACGAAGAAAACGCACAATTCCCACGCGACTCCGCGTTCCGGCAAGGTCTATCTTGTCGGCGCCGGGCCCGGCGACCCGGAACTCATCACGGTCAAGGGGCTCAAGCTCCTGCAGCGGGCCGAGGTGGTGGTTTACGACTACCTGGCCGGCAAGAAGCTCCTCAAGCAGGTGCCCAAGGACGCCCAGCTGGTCTATGTGGGCAAGATGGGCGGGGTGCACCATGCCCACACCCAGGAGGAGATCAACCAGATGCTCGTTGATTTCGCCCGGGCCGGCAAGCAGGTGGTGCGATTGAAGGGCGGCGACCCTTTCATCTTCGGCCGGGGCGGCGAGGAGATCGAGGTTCTGGTGGAGCACGGCGTGGCCTACGAGGTGGTGCCGGGGGTGACCTCCGCCACCGCGGCGGCCACCTATGCGGGGGTGCCCATTACCCACCGGAAACACACCACCTCGGTGGCCTTCGTCACCGGCCACGAGGATCCGACCAAGGCGGCGAGCACCATCGCCTGGGACAAGATCGCCACCGGCATCGGCACCCTGGTCTTCTACATGGGGATCAAAAACCTGCCGATCATCACCGAAAAACTCATGGCCCACGGCCGCAGCCCGGAGACCCCGGTGGTCGTGGTCCGCTGGGCCTCCACCCCGGAGCAGAAGTCGGTGGAGGGGACGCTCGCCACCATCACCGACAAGGTGCATGCCGCGAAGATCAAGCCGCCGGCGCTTATCGTGGTGGGCGAGGTGGTCTCGCTGCGCGACAAGATCAACTGGTACGAGAAACGGCCCCTTTTCGGCAAGCGCATCCTGGTGACCCGCACCCGCGAGCAGGCGAGCGAGCTGGTCCACCGGCTGGAGGATCTGGGCGCCGACTGCCTGGAGGGCTCGACCATCGCCCTGGTGCCGCCCGACTGCTGGACTCCCCTCGACCAGGAACTCAACCGTCTCGCCGGATACGACTGGCTCCTCTTCACCAGCATCAACACCATCAAGTTCTTCTTCCAGCGCCTGACCGAACTGGGCCTCGATGCCCGCCACCTCAAGGGGCCGAAGATCGGGGTGGTGGGCACCGCCACCGCCGACATCCTCCAGGCCCACGGCATCAAGGCCGACCTCATCCCCGCCGAGTTCACCGGCGAAGGGCTTGCCGCCGCCCTGATCGCCCAGGGGATGACGGGCAAGAAGGTTCTGCTGCCGCGGGCGGCCAAGGCCCGCGAGGTGTTGCCCGAGAGCCTGACCGAGGCGGGGGCCGAGGTGGTGACCGTGCCGGTTTACCGCAACGTGCAGCCGGCGGACTATGCCGAGGTGAAGAAGGCGCTGGAGGACAAGGAGATCGATTGCATCACCTTCACCAGCTCCTCCACGGTCATCAACTTCCTCGAAATGCTCCAGTGCGCCGACGAGGCGGAGCAGGAGCGGCTCCTTGCGGGCGTCAAGATCGCGGTCATCGGGCCGATCACCGCCAAGACCGCGCAGCAGAACGGCATGACCATTCATATCCAGCCCAAGACCTTCACCATCCCCGCGCTGGTGGAGGCGATCCTCTCCTACTACGCAGGTCGGGACTAAGAGGCTGTTGAAAAACTTGTTTTTTCGACAGCCTGTGTACGCCCCAGGGATGGGGCGCCAATTCCGCGAGTTCATAACTCGCCGGAAATGCGAGAACTCGCAGAAATTCGCTTCTGCGAGTCCGTCGTTGCAAAAGGTCATGGACGACTTTTTCAACATCCTGCTAAAGAGGTTGCCGCCATGCAATGCCAATCGTGCCGCAAGGAGGTTGCCCTCGCCGGCCGGGTCGGCTTCCGCGAGGAGTGCCCCCACTGCGGGGCGGATCTGCACAGCTGCGTGCACTGCCGCTTTTACGACCGCGGCGCCTCCAACGAGTGCCGCGAATCGAGCGCCGAGCGGGTTGGGGACAAGGAGAAGGCCAATCGCTGCGACTACTTCCAGCCGGCAGAGGGAGCGGTTGCCGGGACGACCGACGACGCCCGCGCCAGGCTCGAAGCCCTGTTCAAGAAGTAGCCGCGCCGCCCAAGCGCCGGGATCATGAACCGTCAGCTCCCGCTTTCGATCCTCATCCGTTTTCTCATCTATTTCGTCCACTGGATGGTCCTGGCCCATCTGCCGGTGTTGCTCAAGCAACAGGGTTTCGACGACGTGGCCGTCGGGGCGGTGATCGGCCTCTTCGCCCTTTCTTCCATGCTGCTCATGCTGCCCATGGGGCTCTTTTCCGACTTCTTTTCTCCCAAACGGACGCTGCTCGCCGGCGCCCTCGCTTTTGCCCTCTACTTTCTGCTGCTGCCGCGGGCCGCGACCCTCGCCGGCCTGCTCTGCACCGCCCTGCTGGGAGGCTTGGGCGCGGCGGCCCTGGTGGTGGTAAGCGAGTCGCTCTACCTCAAGCAGTTCGGCCAGGAGGAGCGGCGGGGGAGAAGGGTGGCCCTCTATCACCTGAGCACCTACCTCGGCTTCGGCCTCGGCCCCCTGGCCGGCGGTTTTCTGCTGCGGGCGGACCTGCTCTTTCCGGCGGCGGGCGGCGGGTCGCTTCTGATCTTTGCCGCCGCTCTCGGGTTGCGCGACCACGCGGTACGGCTCTTTGCCTTCCGCGACTACGGCGAGGATCTCCGTCGCTTCAAACCGATCCTGCTCATGGTCTGCATCTTCATGCTGGGCACCCATTTCGGGGTGGAGCAGACCTCGATCTCCCTCCTGATGCGCGAAACCCTGCGCTGCACGCCGGAGGAGATCGGCCTCTATTTTGCCGTGGTGGGGCTGTGGATGGCGATGGTGGTGCCCTTTGTCGGCCATCTGCACGACAAACGGAGTTCGGTGTTCCTCTTCTTCCTCGGCGGCCTTGGCCTTTCCGCGCTTTTCCAGGCGCTGACCGCCCTGGCCCACGATTTCTGGAGCCTGGTGGCGATCCGTCTCTTCCATACCCTGGGCGACGCCATCGCCCTCCTGGAGTTCTCGGTGCTCACCACCCTCTTTTTTCCCTCCCGCCGGCTGGGCGGCAACTCGGGCGTGCTCTATGCCATCCGGGCGCTCGCCACCTTCAGCGCCGCCATTGCCACCGGAATGGTGAACCGCCACTGGTCCTACGGCGCCTCCTTCGCCGTAAACGGCCTCTTTGTCCTCCTCTTCGTGGCGGCAGGCTTCCTGCTCATCGTGCTGAACCCACGGCTTCGGCAGGAAGTGGGGTGGGAACACGGGAGTCGGCAGGGGTGAGCCGGCCTTAGGATTTTTTCGGCCGGTTTTTTCTGCTATACTACTCTCACACCGCACCCGTTCAGGGCCATTGCCCGGACTTCTCCCGAGGAGGCACCATGGTTACGGTCTTCGGCTGGAAAAAGGAGTATTCGGTCGGCATTCCGGAAATCGATCTCCAACATCGCCAGCTGGTCGCCATCCTTCAAGACCTGCATGGCGCCATGCGCAAGGCCGAGGGGGGCAAGGTGCTGGGGTCGATCCTGGACCGTTTGGAGCGGTACACGGCGAAACATTTCGCCGCCGAGGAGCGGCTTTTCGCGGAACACCGCTATCCCGAGGCAGCCAGACACAAACGCGAGCACGATGCGTTCCTGGCCAGACTGCAATCGTTCCGGCAGGCGCTTGACCAGGGCGAAAAAGTTGCCAGCACCGAACTCCTGCGCTTCATCGAGGAGTGGTTTGCCGACCATCTGCGAACCACGGATCAACGCTACGTCCCCTTTTTCCGGAAGATTGGCCCCATCGTGGTGCCCGGATGAATGGGTCCGCCTGCAAGCCGTTGCCGGAAGAAGCGGTTTTGCCTTTTTGATGCAAGTCAAGGCCCGGCGACTATCCGGCGTGGTATCCTCCCGCCAACTTCCACGGAGGCACCCCCATGAAAAAGGTTACCCTGACGGAAACCCGCGTTTTCGACGACAAGAACTTCAAACGCTTTCTCCTCCACGATTCGCCCTATTTCCGGGTGCTGAACTTCAACCTCAAGGCGGGCCAGATCTTTCCGGTCCACTCCCATCCCAGCGAGGGCCAGCTCACCATCCAGGTGGTGGAGGGCAGCGGCGAGTTTCTCTCGGCCCAGGAAGCGATCCCGGCGGTCGGCGGCGACATCCTGGTGAGCGAGATCAGCGAACCGCACGGCGTGCGGGCCCTCACCGACATGCGCATCCTGGTCACCATCGCCCCGCCGTTCTGACCTCGCCCCGGGGCGCCTTCCAGCCGGGGGCGCCCCACTTTGCCGCCTCCCTGCCTGTTTGCGGCAAACCCTTGCCGCGGCGGGGGCCGGCGCACCACTCCCTCCCCCCGTGGTACCCTCCCTGCACCAATCCGGTTGATTTTACGCAAAAAAAGTTCCACGTCCCGTTTCGGATCGTGCTATCCTGACACAAGGGTGTTGGGCATTCTCCGCAACTGCGAGGCATGGGCATGGGAGCAAGTTCTCCGCGATCCGCAACCGGGTTCCGAACCATGGCGTTCTGGAAGCTGCTCGCGATCGCCCTGTCGGTCTCCCTTCTCATGGGCGGCCTGCTCTACCAACTGGTCAGCTACTACGTCCTCTACCAGGCGGAAAAGAACGTCCAGAACCTGCTCCTCTCCCACCGGGGCCTCCACCAGTACATCCAGCGCACCATGCACCCGGCCTTCTACGCCTACCGCGACGCCGGCGAGATCCCGCTGACTTTCTACGCCCCGGAGATCCTCTCCTCCTCCTTCATGGTGCGGGTCCAGCACACATACTACAACGAGGCACGCAAGGAGGCGGGACTCCCCGAGGTCTATTACAAGATGGCGGCCACCAACCCGCGCAACCCGGTCAACATTGCCGACGAGCGCGAGGCACGGCTCATCAGGCAGTTCAATCAGGAAAAGGGGCGCAAGGAATACCGGGAGGTCATCGAGGAGGGCGGCAGGAAATATCTCTTCTACGCGGTGCCCTTTCTCGCCAACGCCCCGCGCTGCATGAAGTGTCATGGCCGCAGGGAAGACGCCCCCATCGGTCTCCAGCGGCGCTACCCCGGCGAAGGGGGGTTCAACGAAAAGCTCGGCTACATCCGGGCGGTGGAATCGGTCAAGGTGCCGCTCGACCGGGAATTCTTCACGGTTCACATCATCTGGGGCTCCCTTTTTGCCGGCACCGTCGCGATCCTGCTGCTCACCCTCTTCAACCGCAGTCTGCGGGACACGGTGCTGCGCCGGACCCGCGACCTGGAGATCGAGGTGGCCGAACGCCAGCGGGCGGAGGAAGAGGTCCGGAGCCTGAACGCCGACCTCGAACGGCGGGTGGCCGAACGGACCCGCCAGCTCGCGGCCACCAACCAGGAGCTGGATTCCTTTGCCTACTCGGTCTCCCACGACCTGCGCGCGCCGCTGCGCGGCATCGACGGTTTCAGCCTCGCCCTGCTGGAGGACTACAGCGACAAGCTCGACGACACGGGCCGCGATTACCTCCAGCGGGTGCGGGCCGGCTGCGTGCGGATGGGCGGACTGATCGACGACCTGCTCCAGATGTCGCGTCTCACCCGCGGCGAACTCCACCGCGAGACCATCGACCTGAGCGAGATGGCCAGCGCCGTTGCCGAGGAACTCCGGCGCCAGGCCCCGGAGCGCCGGGTGGAGACGAGGATCACCCCCGGTCTCGGTGCCTTTGCCGACCGGACGCTGATGCGGGCGGTACTCGACAATCTCATCGGCAATGCCTGGAAGTTCACCGGCAAGACCGCGCACCCCGTCATCGAGTTCGGCAGCCGCCGTGAAGGGGGGCAGGATCTCTTCTTCGTGCGGGACAACGGCGCCGGCTTCAACATGGAGTACCAGGGTCAGCTCTTCAAGGCCTTCCAGCGCCTCCACGCGACCCGGGAATTCGAGGGAACCGGCATCGGCCTCGCCACCGTGCAGCGAATCATCCACCGCCACGGCGGCCGCATCTGGGCCGAAGCCGCCGAAGGGCAGGGCGCGACCTTCTTTTTCACCCTCCCGCACGAGGAAAGCTATGCTTAAAAAGACGATCCTGCTGGTGGAGGACAATCCGGACGACGAGACCCTCACCATCCGGGCCCTCAAGAAAAACAACATCCTCAACGAGGTGGTGGTGGCCCACGACGGCGCCGAGGCGCTGGACTACCTGTTCGGCCTCGGCCGTTACGCCGGGCGCAACGTGGCCGAACCGCCGGAGGTGATCCTGCTCGACCTCAAGCTGCCCAAGGTCAGCGGCCTCGAAGTGCTGGAGCGCATTCGCCGGGACGAGCGCACCCGGCTCATCCCGGTGGTGATCCTCACCACCTCCGACGAGGAGCGCGACAAGATCGAAAGCTACCGGCTCGGCGCCAACAGTTTCATCCGCAAGCCGGTGAACTTCGAGCAGTTCAGCGAGGCGATCCGGCAGCTCGGGATGTACTGGCTGGTGCTGAACCAGGGGCCAAACGGCAGGAAGGGGTGATGGCTGTTCCACTGCGGATCTTGCAGATCGAGGATTCCGAGGACGACGCCCTCCTCGTCCTCCGCCACCTGCGCAAGGGCGGCGAGTACGACGTAATCGCCCGCCGGGTCGAGACGCCGGCCGAACTCGCCGAGGCGTTGGCCGGCGAATCCTGGGATCTGGTGCTTTCCGATTACGCCATGCCCCATTTCAACGGCCTGGAGGCGTTGCGCCTCATCCAGCAGACCAGCCCCGATCTGCCCTTCATCCTGGTTTCCGGCGCCGTGGGCGAGGAGGCGGCCGCGGACATCATGCGCGCCGGCGCCGGCGACGTGATCCTCAAGGACAAGCTCAGCCGGCTGTTGCCGGCGGTGGCGCGGGAACTGCGCGAGGCGGAGACCCGCCGCAGACAGCGGCTGGCCGAGACGGCCCTGCAGGAAAGCGAGCTGCGTTTCCGGACCCTGGTCGATCAGGCCGGGGACGGCTTCTTTCTCAGCGATCTTACCGGCCGGTTCGTGGAGGTCAACGAACAGGCCTGCCTCTCTTTGGGCTACAGCCGGCAGGAACTGCTGGCGCTGACGGTCTACGACATCGATGCCGATGCCCGCCGCCTCCGGCACCGGGAGACGATCTGGGAGCACATGGTCGCCGGCGATCCCATCACCATCGAAACCATCCACCGGCGCAAGGACGGCACCACCTTCCCGGTGGAGGTCCGGCTCGTGCTGGTGGAAATGGAAGGCAAGGCCTATGTGCAGGGATTGGCCCGCGACATCACCGAACGGCGACGGGCGGCGGAAAACAACGAACGGCTGGAGGCGCAACTGCGCCAGGCGCAGAAGATGGAGGCCATCGGCACCCTGGCCGGCGGCATTGCCCACGACTTCAACAACATCCTCACCGCCATCATCGGCTATGCCGAACTGCTCCGCTACGACCTCGTCCCCGGCTCCGAAGCCAGCGCCAAGCTCGAAGAGATCGCCAAGGCGAGCAACCGCGCCCGGGAGCTGGTCAGGCACATTCTGACCTTCAGCCGCAACAAGGCCTCCCACCGCGAACCGCTCCAGGTCGAGCCGCTGGTGAAAGAGGCGGTGAAGCTGTTGCGGGCGACCATTCCCACCACCATCGATATCCGCCAGCATCTTGCCCCGGACTGTCCGATGGTGCTGGCCGACCCCACCCAACTCCACCAGGTGGTGGTCAACCTCTGCACCAATGCGGCCCAGGCCATGGAACACCAGGGCAACGGCACGATCGACCTCTCCCTGACCTGCGAGGAGATCCGCGACAACGAGCGGGCCGGCCGTCTCGGCATCGAATCCGGCCGCTATCTGTGTCTCGCCGTGCGCGACAACGGGCCGGGCATCGCGCCGGAGGTCATGGAGCACATCTTCGAACCCTATTTCACCACCAAGGAGTTCGGCAAGGGAACCGGCATGGGACTTGCCGTGGTGCACGGCATCGTCAGGGGGTGCGGCGGCGGGGTCGAGGTGCAGAGCGAGCCGGGGCAGGGCGCGGTCTTCCGCCTCTATTTCCCGGCGGTGGAGGCGGCGGTGGAGCCGCCGGCAGCCAACAAAGAAGAGCCTGCACCCGGCGGCAGCGAACGCCTCCTGTTTGTTGACGACGAGGAGATGCTGGTCCGGCTGGCCAGATCCCTCTTCACCGGTCTCGGTTACCGGGTCACCGCCATGACCAGCAGCCTGGAGGCCCTGACCCTCTTCCGGCAGAATCCGGCGGCCTTCGACTGCATCGTCACCGACCAGACCATGCCCGCCCTCTCCGGCCTCGCCTTTGCCAGGGAGGCGCTGGCGATCCGGCCCGACATCCCGGTGGTGCTCTGTACCGGCTACAGCGCCGTGGTGGATGAGGATAAGGCCAAGGACGCGGGTATCCGCGCCTTTGTCCAGAAGCCGCTGGTGCGCAACGATATCGCCCGCGTGCTGCGTCGCGCCCTCGATGGCAGCTGAGGCGGGAGCAACGGCGGGGCCGGGCGGGGAAATAAATTTATCAATCGGCATCCCGGGGTCGATACATTGGGTAACGAGGGGGAAACAGCGCCAGCGCAAGCGGTATGACTTGCAAGGAGGCCCCATGCACGAAACCGACCGACTCCGGCTGTTGGCAGAGCTTTCCACCGAACGGTGCGAGTTGAACCACGGCCCCGGTACCAGGGGCGAGGATTTCCCGGCCAGCGATTACCTGATCCTTCCCTTTGGCTACCCGGAAAGCGAGATCCGCGAGGTGACGGTGCGCGAGATGGTGGTGCCGGTCTGCCACGAATGCGCCACCGCGCTCCTGGGCGAGGAATGGACCCTCCTTTACTGTTTCGAGTGCTGCAGCAGCCAGTGGCTCCATCGGGGGCTGGCCAAAAACCGCTACCGCCACCACATCCTGTGGCTGCGCGGCTGCCCCCATTGCCGCAACGAATTCGGCGGCCTCTACTTCAACGACCTCAAGGCCCTGACCGACACCCCGCTCTTCCTGAGCAACCAGGCCGGCAGCATCGCGGCCTGAACGGCCCCGGGAAGGGCGCGGTCCACCACCGGCAGGGGGCTTCTCCCCCTGCCGCGCCTTTTTCCGGCCTGCCACGCCGTGTCACATGACGCTTGCATCGTCCGGCGTCATTGGCTAGAGTGTGCCGGCCGATCACCCGCCTGTTGCCAACAGGGCGGAAGCCCGAAACAACTGCCCGAGGAATTGCCATGCGCCGTCTCTTCGCCCTGCTGCTTCCCCTGCTCCTCCTTGCCACCGCCTGTTCGGATAAGCCCTCTCCCCCCCAGGGTGGTCCTGTCTTCCGCTCCCTTTCGCCACTGGAGGCGAAGGCGCTCGTCGCGCAGCGCTCGGACCTTAAACTGATCGATCTGCGCGAGCCGCAGGAGCTGGTCGAGGGCTCGATCCCCGGCTCGCAGCTCATGCCTTTCCGAGCGCTCGCCCAGGGGGAAGCGACCCTGCCCAAGGGGCCGCCGCTGCTCCTCATCTGCGCGGTGGGGGGACGGAGCTACATGGTGGGCCAGTATTTCAGCCGCAACGGGTATCCGGAGATCTACAACCTGGAAGGCGGCATCAGCGCCTGGAAGCAGGCAGGGCTGCCGCTGGAACACCGCTAGTCAACCATAAAAAAGGCGGCCGGTTTTCCGGCCGCCTTGTCTCTCGCAAACCGGGGCTCCCGGTTCCTACCACTGGAAGTACCGTTCCGTTTCCTTCCTGACCACCGGCGCCAGCATGAGCAGGGCGATGAGGTTGGGAATGGCCATCAGCCCGTTTGCCAGGTCCGAGAAGTTCCAGACGAATTCGAGCTGCATCATCGATCCCACGATCACCATGGAGACGAAGACCACCCGGTAGGGCCGGATGGACCTGGGACCGAGCAGGTACTCGATGGCCTTTTCGCCGTAGTAGTTCCAGCCGATGAGGGTCGAATAGGCAAAAAGCGCGGTGGCGATGGCCACCAGCACCACGCCGGCGTGACCCAGGGACTCGCCGCAGCTTACGCTGGTCAGCTCGCCCGGCGCCACCCCCTGGGTCCAGGCCTGGCTGGTGAGGATGATGAGCGCGGTCATGGAACAGACCACCAGGGTGTCGATGAAGGTCTGGGTCATGCTGACCAGGGCCTGTTTCACCGGGTCGCGGGTGCGGGCCGCGGCCGCGGCAATGGGCGAGGAGCCGAGGCCCGATTCGTTGGAGAAAACGCCGCGGGCGATGCCGAAACGCATGGCCGCCGCCACCGCCGCGCCGGCGAAGCCGCCGGTGGCGGCGGCCGGGCTCACGGCATGGCGGAAGATGAGGGCCAGGGCGTGGGGAATCTCGCTGGCGTTCATCGCCAGCACCGTGAGTGCGGTGACGATGTAACCCACGATCATGAAGGGCACCAGGACCGAGGTGAAGCGGGCGATGGACTTGATGCCGCCCAGGATCACCAGACCGGTGAGCAGCATCAGCACCGTGCCGGTAATCCAGGGTTCGATTCGGAAGGTCGATTGGAAGATGGAGGAGACCGCGTTGGCCTGGGCCATGTTGCCGATGCCGAAGGTGGCCAGCGCGGTGAAGAGGGCGAAGAGCCAGCCCAGGGCGGGCAGTTTC
>JBFLYY010000113.1:0-3613 GCA_040756495.1 Thermodesulfobacteriota bacterium
GAGGCGATGCGGAAGCTGCCGGCGGAGATGGTCTTTTCCACCCTGGCGCTGCCGCACTTCTTGCAGGTCACGTCTTTGATCGCCTCGCACGAGGCAACGATCGCCTCGAAAAGGGCCTTGCACTCCTGACAGCGGAATTCGTAGATCGGCATGACGGTCCTCCGATGGTTTGATGGTCGCGAATGGGATGCCCTATATTTAAGCATTTGCTTAATGGTTGTCCAGGGAAAAAATGGGCCACGGGTGGCGACAAAAAGGCCCATGGCGCCGAGGGCTCGGCGGCATGGGCCTGTGGTGTTTCCGAATCCGTGGCTTTGCGGCTACGCCGTGGCGGCCTCCTCGGCCACATGGAGCTTTTGCAGCAGTTCCGGCGGAATGCGTTTCATGATCTTCTTGATCGCAGCAGCGATGCGCTGGGTCGGGTAGTCGGTCGTCACCTGCTCGGACTTGTCCGCATAGGCGGTGAGCACGAAGTTCTTGTTCCGCACCGCGAACTTGTGGGTCCAGTTGATCTCGATGGTCTCGGGGTTCTCGACGATCTCGACGGCCAGGCTTTCGCCGCCCCTGGCCACCTGGATGGCGTCCATCTCGGTCACTTCGAGCAGCCAGCCGTCGCCAGAAGCGGTGGAGAAGAGGACAAAGACCCCCAGGGCCTTTAGAGCGTCGCGCTTTGCGGCGGCGTCCTGCTGGAGCAGCGCCACGGCCTGGTTCAGCGAGGGCGGGGCGCTGGGGGCCGCCATTGCCTGCTGCCTGTCGATGCAGCACTTCTTGAATTTCTTGCCGCTGCCGCAGGGGCAGGGATCGTTTCTGCCGATTCGTGCCATGGTTTCCTCGTTGTCTCGTTGCAGTGAGTCGCCACTATGCCACGACTCTCCCTCTTTGTAAAGGGCGACTAATGGCTGCTGCCCGCCTCCATCTTCACCACCTTGGCCTGGTCGCAGTAGTACTGGACCAGTTGCTGGAAGATGTTGTCGCGGCCGGTGTAGATCTGGTTGGTGCTGTTCAAAATCTGGTCCAGGGCCTCGGCGTAGCCGTCCACGCCGAGGACGTTTTCGTGGATGAAGCCGTTGCCGCACTTGTCCTGCATCAGGGTGTCCATGTAGCGGTTCACGTTGGCCCAGTAGACGTGGTTGTTGCGGAAATGGGTGTTGGTGTGCTTGGCCCCCTCGACTTTCTGGTCCATCATCTGCTGGAGTTCCTTCTGGAAGAGATGGTTGTACACCATGCCGGCGATCTTGGCCGGGGCCAGGCCCGAGGCGCCGACGCTCTTGTTGCCGCCGGTGTTGGTGGTGACCGTCACCAGCATGGTGATGGTGCGATCCTGATAGCGGCCGCGGTCGCGGTAGGGGTTGAAATGGCTGATGAAGAGGGCCGACTTCTCGTTGGGCGCCGTGCCCGTCTTGCCCGAAACGAGGTTCTTGTGGAAGGGGAACTCCGTCTTCATGCTGGAGGCGGTGCCCCGGTTGCACACCTCGTAGAGGGCCTGCACCTCCTCGTCGCGCACCTTCTTGTTGTCGAGGAACGGTTTGGGGAGGTTTGCCTGGTCGTTGTCGCGCTGGTAGATCACCTTGCCGTTGACGACGATGCGCTTGACAAAGGCGGGGTCGCGGTAGTTGCCGTCCAGAAAGGCGTTGTAGATCCCGAGCCACTGCTGGACCGGCACGCTGGAGGCGCCGATGCCGAAGGGCCAGTATTTCGCGTCTTCCCGGCTGTAGTCGAGGCGGATCTCGTCGAAGGCCGCGAGCATCGCATCGCGCAAGGGCCGGTCGGTGTAGAGCCGCGCGAAGATGGTGTTGATCGAGATGACCTGCGCCTCCATCAGGTTGTAGAGGCGGCCCATGGGGTGGGCGCCGTCGTAGTCGTACCAGTTGCGGGGCATCCAGACCTGCCGGCCCTCGTCGGCGAGGTATTTGTACTCCAGGGGCCGGTCGGCAAAGGTGTCCTCCATCTTGAGACCGCCCGCCTCCATGCCGAAGTAGGCGATGAGGGGCTTGATGGTGGAGGAGGGGATGATCTTCGCCTTTTTGTTCATCAGGTCGATGATGACCTTGTTGATCTCCTCTTCCTTCTCCTTGACCTCCTTGGCCGGCTTTTCGCCGGTGGCGATGAAGTCTTCGTCCGGGTTGTGCTGGAGGAACTCCTTGCCGCCGACGTAGGCCACCACCTCGCCCCGCTGATTGACGGCGATGACGCCGACGTTGAGGTGCTGGAAGAGGAATTCCATGTAACTCTCGAAGTCGGTGTAGGGCGGCTCGATCTTGCGGGCCAGGTACTGTTCGCGGTCGCGCTGCCACATCCCGGCGTTGCTGCGGCGCAGCGCCTCGCGGTAACCGGGGCTGGAAAGAAAGGTGGCAATGCTCGCCTTGATGTTTTCCACCAGGGAGAGATCCACCGCGGTCTCGATCACCACGTCGCCGCGCTCGTCGAGGATGAGTTCGGTGCCGGTCACCTCCCGGCCGTTGATCCGGTAATTGCGGCTGGTGACCTCCTTGATCACGTTCCACGAGGTCCATTCCTCCTCGCCGTAGAGGGGGGAGCGGAAGTCGCGGAAACCGATGCGCCGGATCGCCTCCTCGTCCCGCAGGTACCAGCGCCGGTACTCCTCCTCGCTGATCTCGCCGAGGTTGCGCAGGTGGGTCAGCGCCAGGTTGACCTTGGCCATGGCCTCGCGGGCATGGCGGGCCATGGTGGGGTCGAGCTGTTCGAAATTCCGGCCGCGGATGATCTCGTAGAAGGCGATCTGCCGGTTGTGGTTGGGGATGAAGGCGCCCACGGAAACGAGCTGCTGGTAATTGAGTTCCGCCAGCGGCTTCTTGAAATAACTGGCCGCCGCCTCGGGGAAGCCGTAGATGTTGGCCCCCACCGGCACGGTGTTGGCGTAGAAGTTGAGGTTCTTCTCCTTGCCGAACTTCGTGACCATCATGTAGGAGAGGATGATCTCCTCGAGTTTGTTGGCGATGGTGCGGTCGGTGTTGCCGACGATCTTCTTGGCGTTCTGCATGACAATGGTACTGGCGCCGCGGGTCTGGCCGCGGAAGACGTCCAGGACCGCGCCGAAGAGGTTGGGCCAGCTCACGCCGGGGTGGATGAGGAAGGCGTTGACGTACCAGGGGTTGTTGGGGTGGGGCAGCAGGTAGTGGTCCTCGCAGGCGAGCACCGCCTTCTGCACCTTGGCCGGGATCGGCTGGGTGATCTGGCGCCTGCCGTACGACTTGATCACCTTGCCGCCGGCATCGACGATGCGGGCCGAATGGGCGTAGTTCTCGAGATCGTCGGGCAGCCGGTCCACCGGCGCGGTGTCGTAGATGGCGCGGGCAAAGACCACCTCGACGATGTGCTGGGTGGGGCCGGGAATGTAGTTGACCACCAGCAGAACCAGGAGGGCCAGCCCCCCCCATTTGGCGACCTTGGGCGACCAGTAGGCGACCCAGAAGAGGAAGTGGTTGAAGGGGTTGTGCCAGGGGTAGAGGTGTTTGTTGCCGAGCCCTTCTCCCTCCAGCATCTCGACGTACTGCTGGTAGCGGCCCGCCAGGCTCTTGCTCCGCTTGATCTTCTTGAGGATCGCCTTCTCGTCGAGTCCCTTGGCGATCTCCTTTTCTGTAAAGATGTGGCG
>JBFLYY010000114.1:0-2701 GCA_040756495.1 Thermodesulfobacteriota bacterium
ATCGATGATGTTGGCCGCCTCGCGGGCCGGCTGGGTGCCGGTGTTCATGGCCACCGCCACGTCGGCCTGGGCCAGGGCCGGGGCGTCGTTGGTGCCGTCGCCGGTCATGGCCACCATGAAGCCCGCTTCCTGGTTTTCCTTGATCAAGCGCAGCTTGTCCTCCGGCTTGGCCTGGGCCAGGAAGTCGTCAACTTCCGCCTCCGCGGCGATGGCCGCGGCGGTAAGCGGGTTGTCGCCGGTGATCATCACCGTCTTGATCCCCATGGACCGCAACTGCCGGAAGCGCTCCTGGATGCCGGTCTTGACGATGTCCTTGAGGTTGACCACCCCGTAGATCTCGGTGTCGCAGCAGACCACCAGCGGGGTGGCGCCGGCGCGGGCCACCCGGTCCACCACCCCGTCCAGGTCCGCCGGCAGGGATTCGGCGCCCAAGGCGCGGACAAAGGCGACCAGCGAATCGGCCGCGCCCTTGCGGTACTGTCTGCCGCCGGTGTCGAGGCCGGAAAGGCGGGTGTCGGCGTTGAACTCCACCGTCTCGGCATCCCCCGGCGTTGCCGGCTGTTGGGCCAGGCCGCGGCGCTGGCGGGCCAGGGCGACGATGCTGCGGCCCTCCGGGGTCTCGTCGGTGAGCGAGGCCATCAGCGCTGCTTCGGCCAGCGTCTGTTCGCTGTGGTTGCCCACCGGGATGAACTCCACCGCCTCGCGGTTGCCGTGGGTGATGGTGCCGGTCTTGTCCAGCAGCAGCACGTTGACGTCGCCCGCCGCCTCGATGGCGCGGCCGGAGAGGGCGATGACGTTCTTCTGGAACAGGCGGTCCATGCCGGCGATGCCGATGGCCGGCAAGAGGGCGGCGATGGTGGTGGGAGCCAGGCAGACGAAGAGCGCCACCAGCACCGTGAGCGAGATGGGGGTTCCCTGGCCCGTGGCCGCGACGCTGTAAATCGAGAGCGGGCTCAAGTTCGCGCAGACCAGGAGAAAGACCACGGTGAGGGCGATGAGCAGCACCTCGAGCGCCACCTCGTTGGGGGTCTTGCGCCGCTTGGCCCCCTCGATGAGGGAGATCATGCGGTCGAGGAAGGTCTCGCCGGGTTCGGCGGTGATCCTGACCACCACGGTGCCGGAGACCACGGTGGTGCCGCCGGTCACCGCGCTGCGATCCCCTCCCGACTCGCGCACCACGGGGGCCGACTCGCCGGTTACCGCCGATTCGTTGACCAGGGCGGCGCCGGAGACGATCTCGCCGTCGCCGGCGATGATCTCCTGCGAGGCCACCAGGATGCAGTCGCCCTTGCGCAAGTCGCCGGCGCCGACCTGCGTGGTCTTGCCGGCGGGATCAGGGCTGGCAAGCCGGTTGGCAATGACGTCGCTCCGCGACTTGCGCAAGGAGGCGGCCCTGGCCTTGCCTCGGCCCTCGGCCAGCGCCTCGGCGAAGGTGGCGAAGATCACGGTGAGCCAGAGCCAGAGCGAGACCAGGCCGGTGAACCAGGCCGGCTCGCGGCCTAGCCCGGTCAGCGACAGCAGAAAGGTGATCACCGTGATGCAGCTTGCGATCTCCACGGCGAACATCACCGGGTTGCGCCAGAGGACGCGGGGGTCGAGTTTCTTCAAAGACTCGGCAAAGGCGAGCCGCAGCAGTTCCGGGTCAAAGATCGACTTCTGTTCCGGCAGATGCTTGGACATGGCTTCAGTTTCCTCCCGCCATGGCAAGATGTTCGACAATGGGCCCCAGGGCCAGGGCCGGGAAAAAGGTAAGCGCCCCGACGATGAGGATCACCAGGGTGAGCCAGAAGGCAAAGGGGAACTTGTCGGTGGGCAGCGTCCCCAGGCTGGGGGGCACGTATTTCTTTTGCGCCAGCCCGCCGGCCATGGCGAGCATCGCCACTGCCGGCGCATAGCGGCCGATGAGCATGGCGATGGCACCCATCAGGTTGTAGAAGGTGGTGTTGCCGGTAAGGCCGGCAAAGGCGCTGCCGTTGTTGTTGGCCATGGAGGCGAAGGCGTAGAGCACCTCGGAGAGGCCGTGGGCGCCGGGGTTGGCCATGGAGGCGAGCGCGGATGGCGTCAACATGGCAAGGCCCGAGAAGAGCAGCACGGTCACGCCGGCGATGAGGATGGTGACGATGGCCATCCACATCTCCCGCACCTCGATCTTCTTGCCCAGGTATTCGGGGGTGCGGCCGATCATGAGGCCGGAGACGAAGACGGCGATGACCGCGAAGGCGAGCATGGTGTAGAGGCCGGAGCCCACGCCGCCGAAGACGATCTCGCCCAGGAGGATCAGGGAGAGGGGCACCAGGCCGCCCAAGGGGGTGAGGGAGTCGTGCATGGCAGAGACCGCGCCGCAGGAGGTGGCGGTGGTGGCGACCTCGAACATGGTGGTGCCGGCGAGGCCGGTGCGCAGCTCCTTGCCCTCCATGTTGGCGCCCGTGATGCCGAGTTTTTCGAGCTGCGGGGTGGCGGCCAGTTCCTGCCAGTGCAGCACGGAAAGCGCGGCCACGAAGAGGAAGAGCATCACCCCGAAAAGCGCCCAGCCCTGGCGGGTATTGCCCACCATTACCCCGAAGGCGCGGGTCAGCGCGGCCGGGATCAGCAGGATGAGCAGCACCTCCAGGAAGTTGGAAAAGGGGGTGGGGTTTTCAAAGGGATGGGCCGAGTTGGCGTTGAAGAAGCCGCCGCCGTTGGTGCCCAGTTCCTTGATCGC
>JBFLYY010000115.1:0-4116 GCA_040756495.1 Thermodesulfobacteriota bacterium
CCTCGACCTCGACGCCATTGTCGAGGCCCTGGCCGACGCGGCGGCCGGCCAGGCGCCATCCGACCGCCTCTTCGTCCGCCTGCGCCGCGACCAGCGCCAGATCGCGGTGGTCTTCCTGGTGGACATGTCCTCCTCCACCGAGGGGTGGGTGAGCACCGCCATCAAGGAGTCCCTGCTGCTCATGTGCGAGGCGCTCGACGTGCTGGGCGATTCGTATGCCATCTACGGCTTTTCCGGCATGCGCCGCCTGCGTTCGGAAATCTACCACGTGAAGCACTTCGCCGAACCGTACAACGACCTGGTCAAGGCCAAGATCGCCGCCCTCGGCCCGCAGGAGTACACGCGCATGGGGCCGCCGCTCCGCCACGTGACCAGGCTCCTCGCCGCCACCGAGGCCAGGGCCCGGCTCATCGTCACCCTCTCCGACGGCAAGCCCGAGGACTACGACGACTACAAGGGCGAATACGCCATCGAGGATACCCGCCATGCCTTGATCGAGGCGAAAAACATGGGCATCCACCCCTTCTGCATCACCATCGACCAGCAGGCCCACGACTACATCGCCCACATGTACGGCGAGGTGAACTACATCGTGATCAACGACGTCCGCAGCCTGCCCAACCGGATGCCGGAGATATACCGCACCCTCACCTCCTGAACGGCCGCCTGACTTACCATCTAACAAATTGAAATTACTTGGCAAAAAAAGAATTCCATTTGACCTCCGCGCCTGTCCACGCTAGAGTGTCAAACACAGGAACACCACCCAGCGAGACCAACCACCGCGCGGAGCCGCCCCATGACCACCCCGGAGAAGAGGATCATCCACCGCCCGACCAACCGCTCCCTGGTCTGGCTGCTGCTCCTTCTGGCCCTGGCCCTTGGCGGCGCCGCCTGGTGGTTCCTGCTCCGTCCCGTCCCGTCCGAGGCGCCGGTGACCATGGCAGTGCCGGCACCCTCGCCTCTGCCGCAGCCGCCGGCAGCGGAAACGCCGGCAACTTCCGCGCCGCCCGCCACCGCGCCGGCGCCGGTCGCCAAGGCGGGCCAACAGCCTCCTGCCGAGGCCGACGAGTGCCAGCAGCTGCGCAAGGAGATCCAGGGCTTCTTCACCCGCCTCGACCGGGAGGACTACATCGCTCCGCGTCAGCTTTCCGGAGGTACCCAGGCCTACGTCGGCCGGCTGCTCGACAAGCTCTTCGCCAATCCGCCGCTGGTGGTGGGCGAGACCAACACCTTCCTCTCCATGCTCGGCAACACCTTCCACTTCTACCGCATCCTCAAGAAGGACGACGTGCTGCTGGTCAAGGACATCCTCCTGAACGAGAGCGAGAACATCGAGCCGCTCATGGCCCTCTTCTACCGCTGGTCGCTCAAGGCCCCGGAGTGCGGCAGCCGCGAGTTGCACCTCGCCATGCCCCTGCCCGGCCTCTACGAGTACGCCGGCTTCTTCCTCAACACCCTCGGCGGCCGCTCCTACCTCTTCCGCCGCGAATCGAGACTGCGGCTCCTGGTCAAATACTATTCGCTCCTGGTGCTGGACCGGGCCAACAGCGAACGGCTCAACAGCCACGGCATCGACATCCGCCCCCCGCTCGCCACCCTGAGCGAGGAGATGCGCAACGCCAGGAATCTCAAGGGCCGGACGGAGTATCTCGCCACCCTGGCGGCGCTCCAGAGCAGATACCGGCCAACGGGCATGGCCAAGACCGCCACCATGCCCCACTGAACCCCGCCTGCCGGAAAAACGAAGACCGGCCCTGGAATCCAAGGCCGGTCTTGTAACGCCCCATCTTAGCCCCCCCTTTCTCCGCCGTCGCCCCCCGCCGACAGGGCCGCACCGCCCTCCCAAAACTTCTCCGCTGCCTCCGGAGCCCCTCTGGGCGGCTTGGCCCACGGAAGCAAAAAGGGGAATGAGGCACAACCGCCCCATCCCCCTTTTGGGAATTCGCTCTCGACGCCGTGCGACTAGCGGCGGTCGCCCAAGAAACGCAGCAGCATGAGGAAGAGGTTGACGAAGTCGAGGTAGAGGGTCAAGGCGCCGAGGATGGCGCCCTTGCGCAGCCCGGCCTCGCCGTCGCCCATCATCGCGCCGGCGCCCAGGTACCGGATCTTCTGAACGTCGTAGGCGGTGAGCCCGGTGAAGACGATGACGCCGATCCCGGACATCACCCAGGAGACCATGGGGCTCTGGAGGAAGAGGTTCACCAGGCCGGCGATGACCACGCCGATAAGCCCCATGAAGAGGAAGGAGCCCCAGCTGCTCAGATCCTTCTTGGTCACCGCGCCATAGACCGCCATGGCGCCGAACATGCCGGCGGTGACGAAGAAGGTCGCGGCTATGGAGGAGCCGGTGTAGAGCAGAAGGATCGAAGAGAGGGTCACGCCGTTGAGCACGGCATAGCCGAGGAAGAGGCCGGTGGCGGTGACGGCCCGCATCTTCGCCACCCGGGCGGAGAGGTAGAGCACCATGCCGAGTTCGCCGATGATCAGGCCATAGAAGACAAAGGGATTGCCGAAGATGAAGCGGATCGCCGCCGCCGACTGGACCACCGCCAGGGCGGTGATGCCGGTGAGCGCCAGCCCCGCGGCCATCCAGTTGAAGACCTTGGCCAGAAAGGCGCTCGATGCCTGGGCCCGGGCCTGGGCCATCTCCAGGGAATACTCATCGCCATGAAACATGCCGCACTCCTCCTCAGCAGACGTGATGTCCAACAGCACCGCCAACGCGGGGCGGCCGGGCAAACTCCCGGCCACTGTCCTGCCATATAATAATCAGTGCGCCGCGAAAGGCAAGCGCCCTTTACTTGATCCCCTTGCTGTTCAGGAAGGGGCCGTAGTTCTTGTCGGTGCCGAGGATGTGCTTGTCGAGCCAGTCCCGCAGGAACTGGGAGACCTCGATGCCGAGGGTCGCCTTGCCTGCCTGCCAATCCTTCTGGAGGGAGAGCACCTTGGCGGTCATCTTCTCGTGCTTCTCCTTGTGCGCCGCGAACTCCGGGTAGCCGTTGGCCTGCATGAGTTTCTCCTCGTTGGCAAAGTGGGTGGCGGCATAGTTGACCAGCTTGCCGAGGACGCTGCCCAGCACCTCCTTGGCCTTTTTCGCGACCATGGCATCGTGCAGTTCGTTGATCATCTCCACCAGCTTCTTGTGCTGGTCGTCGATCTCCTTGATGTTGACGCTGTACTCGTTCTTCCAACTCAGCAGGGGCATGGCCGATCTCCTTGTCTCTGGTGAAACTGCGTGGACCGAATTGTTCGGTATTGATTATCATTATTACTATACAAAACTTTGACCAATGCAAGGCAAAAGAAGCGGCAAGAGAAACTTCGGAACGGATTACCCCATGGCGCAATCCCTCCTGCATGGGCTATAGTATATGTTGGCGCGTTTCGCCGTGTCAAGCGACGGGAAACGTACGTCCCGTCCCTCTCAGCCTTGAGGAACAGCCATGCAGCAACTCGTTTTGCCGTGCCCTGCCTGCGGCACCAGAAACAACATCCCGCTCGCCAAGCAGCACCTGGCCCCCAAGTGCGGGCGCTGCAAGGGCCCCCTCGATCTCAGCGGCCAGGCCCAGCCGGTGCCACTCACCGACAACGACTTCGCCGCCTTTGTCGCATCCGCCCGCCTGCCGCTGGTGGTGGATTTCTATTCGCCGACCTGCGGCCCCTGCCGGATGCTGGCCCCGGCGATCGACCGCCTGGCCGCCCGCTTCTGGAACCGGGCCATCATCGCCAAGCTCGACACTTCGCGCAATCCGGCGGCGGCCAGCCGTTACCAGATCCGCGGGGTGCCGACCCTGCTCTTTTTCAAGGAAGGCCGCGTGGTTGACCAGAGCGTCGGCGCCGTGGCGGAAGCGCAACTGACCCGGCAGATCGAGGCGCTCTGCCGCTGAGCCATGTCCGCCGCCAACGCCCCAGAAAATCCCGGACCACCGGCCTCGGCCCGCGCGGCCGCCGAAGCGACCACCCCGGCGCTCAAGCGGGCCACGGCCCTGTTGCGCCGCGCCCTGCAGGACAAGGATGTGGAAGGCTTCCATGCCGGGCTGCTCGCCTATTTCGAGCTGCCCAATCCGCCAGTTCCCCATCCGGTGGTGACCCTCTGCACCACGCCCTTCGACC
>JBFLYY010000116.1:0-2217 GCA_040756495.1 Thermodesulfobacteriota bacterium
CCGCGCCGTGGCGAAATCAAGCCCCATCCCGCTTACCGCAACCCGCACCTCGTCCATATTCTCCGCCTTTTTCATGCCTTCCCCAAACAACCCTTGCCAACCCCTCAGATTCTGGTACTTTTCAGAACACACTCAAGCCGCCACCTGCCGGAGCCGCATGCGACTTCGTACCATCATCTTCCTCATCCTCTTTGCCCTCGGCATCCTGCCCATCATCTCCCTGGTGGCCATCAACCTGGCCGGCCACATCGAACGCCACGAGAGCACCGAGCGCCAGCGCGCCATCGGCCAAGGCCAAAGTGCCTTTGTAACCTTGAACATCCGGGTCGGCAACCTCAAAGAAAACCTGGCCCGCATCGCCGCCATTCCGGCCACGGTGGCACTGGCCACGGAGCGACCGGTCCGCCTGGACGAAAAGGCGGACCTGGCCAAGATCCGCGACCTCCTCATCCAGCTCATCGGCCACGACCAGAGCATCTACGAGGTGCAGCTCGTCGGGCCAAACGGCCAGGAGCACCTGCGGCTGCGCCGCAATCACCGGGGTGAGGCCATCGCCCTGCCCCCGGCCCAACTCCGCACCTTCGCCGACTCCTCCTTTTTTGTCGCCGGCATGCGGCTGGCCCCCCACGCGGTTTACGGCCAGTTGCGCCACCTGGGCGAGGACTCCCGCCCCAGCCCCCATTCCCATCTCACCCTGGCCACCCCGGCTCTCGGGGCCGACGAGGCCCCCATCGGCGTGGCGATGCTCACGGTGGACACCGACCTCTTCCTCGCCGAACACCATAACGCCTACTGGATCGACAATCAGGGCACCATCCTGGCCCGGCCCGCCCCCGCCGTAACCGGGCCAAAAGAGACGACCAGCGCCTTTGCCGAATTCCCCGGCCTCAAGGCACAACTCGCCGCCCGGCTTCCCTTCCTCTGGGAAAACCAGTCCGAGCGCAAGGTCTCCTGGATGCCGCTCATCGTCAACGAAGGGGAGGAGCCCGCCCTCTGGCTCGGCACCCCCATCGACCGCAGCGGCGCCCAGGAGTGGAAACAATCCCTGCTCCACAACATCCTCTGGATCGTGCTCGCCACCATGGGGATGGTGGCGCTGATCGCCAACCTCATCGCCGCCAAGGTCGATCGCATCAAGGAGGCGATCCTCTCCGGCCTCGACCGCATCCTGAACCGCGAGGAGGACGACGTTGCCTTCCGCTGGAGCGGCCCCCGCGAGGTGGTGAACCTGGCCGAGGAACTCACCGCCCTGGCGCGTCACCACGCCAGCACCCGCCAGGCCCGCAAGGAGGCGGAGGCGGCGCTCAAGGAGTCGGAGACCAAATTCCGCAACCTCACCGCCACGGCCCAGGACGCCATCGCCATGATGGACCACCACGGCGACATCTCCTACTGGAACAAGGCCGCGGCCGAGATCTTCGGCTACAGCGAGGCCGAGGCCATGGGCAAGCCGATCCACTCCCTCATCTCGCCCCGCCTTTCCGAAGCGGGCCAGAAGGATTCGGCCCGGGAAAGGCCGGTGACCGACGACCCGATCCGCGAGACCATCGAACTCATCGCCCGGCGCAAGGACGGCAGCAAGGTGCCCATCGAACTCTCGCTCTCCGAGGCGCGGATCAAGGACCAGTGGCACTCGATCTGGATCATCCGCAACATCACCGAACGCAAGCGGGCCGAGGAGGAGACCAGACTCCAGCAGCAGCAGCTCATCCAGGCCGACAAGATGATCTCGCTGGGGCTGCTCGTCTCCGGCGTGGCCCACGAGATCAACAACCCCAACTCCATCGCCATGCTCAACACCTCCATGCTCTCGCGGGCCTGGGAGAGCGTCCTGCCCATCCTCGAACAGTACTACGAGGAGAACGGCGACTTCCTGGTGGCCGGCCTCGAATACAGCGAGATGCGGGGACAGATCCCGAGACTGCTCGCCGAACTCGACGACAGCACCAGGCGGATCAAGGGCATCGTCCAGGATCTCAAGGACTACGCCCGCAAGGACACCACCCGCCACATGGACCCCATCGACGTCAACGGCGTCGTGCAGACCGCCATCCGCCTCACCCACAACAAGCTCAAGAAATCGACCCGTTGCTTCGCAGCCGACCTTGCCCCCGCCCTGCCGCTCATCCGCGGCAACCCCCAGCGCCTCGAACAGGTGGTAATCAATCTGCTCCAAAACAGTTGCGAGGCCCTGGCCGCCGACAGCCGGGGGATTCG
>JBFLYY010000117.1:0-2481 GCA_040756495.1 Thermodesulfobacteriota bacterium
GCGGCACCGCCACCGCGGTCAGGCTGATCGGCCTCTTCGAACTCAAAGGCATCACCGGCCTGCACCGTATCTACGCGGTGCTGTAACGTAAACCCCAGTGAACGAGGAACGCATCGTGAGCGCCACCGCCCTGGACCCAGCCGCCCCTCCCTATGAGCGCATCGAGCACATCCTGCGGGAAAACCCCTTCTTCGAGGAGTTCGACCCGGCGGAACTCGACTACTTCGCGCGGCAGCTGAGCCTCAGGAGCTTTGGCGCCGACACGGTTCTCTTCCGCAAGGGCGATCTCGGCAGCTACCTCTTCTTCATCGTCGAGGGCGAGGTGGAGGTGCGGCTCGAGGCGCACGATCTCAAGCAGGTCATCATCGCCACCTTCGAGCGCGGCTCCTGCGTGGGCGAGATGTCCATCGTCGATGACTATCCCCGCTCGGCCACCATCGTGGTCACCCAGCCGTCGGAACTCCTGCTCCTGACCCGCGGCCGCTTCGAGGCGATCTGCGCCGAGCAGCCCACCCTGGGCCTCCGATTCCTCAAGGGCATCGCCAAGAACCTGAGTCTGAGGCTGCGCAAGACCAGCGGCCGCTTCGCCGACCTGGCCTAGCAGGCTGTTGAAAAACTTGTTTTTCGGCGGCCTGCGTGCGCCCCGGGGAGGGGGCGCCAAATCCGACGAGGTTCCACTCGTCGGATTTGCGAAAACTCGCAGAATTCACTTCCGCGAGTTCGTCGTTGAAAAAGGTCACGGATGACTTTTTCAACGTCCTCCTAGCGGAACTCGAGCAGCACCGGGCAGTGGTCCGACCCCGTGACCTCGGGGAGAATCGCGGCGCCCTCCACCCGGCCCGCGCTCTTTTGATCCACGCAGAAGTAGTCGATCCGCCAGCCGATGTTCCTCGCCCTTGCGTTGAAGCGATAACTCCACCAGCTGTATTGATGCGGTTCCGGATGGAACATCCGGAAGGTATCGACAAAACCGCTGGCCAAAAACTCGTCCATCCACGCCCGCTCCTCCGGCGTGAACCCCGCGTTCTTTTCGTTCTCCTTCGGGTTGGCCAGGTCGATCTCCCGGTGGGCCACGTTGAAATCCCCGCAGACCACGGTGCTCTTGCGGGCGGCAAGCCCCTGCGCATAGGCCAGGAAGGCGGCATCGAAACGCAGCTTGTAATCGAGCCGGCTGAGCCCGTGCCGGGCGTTGGGGAAATAGACGTTGACGAAGAAAAAGTCCGGGTACTCCAGGGCGAGCACCCGGCCCTCGCGGTCGTATTCCGCGCTTCCCATGCCGGTGTGGACCGCCAGCGGCTCGTACCCCTGCCGCACATAGATTCCCACCCCACCATACCCCTTTTTCTCGGCAGGCAGCCAGTAGGCGGTGTAGCCGGCGAGCGCGCGCACGGCCTGGGGTAATTGCTCCGGCATGGCCTTCACCTCCTGGAGGGCGAGGATGTCCGGCCCCAGCTCCGCCACCGTTGCGGCAAAGCCCTTCGCCGCCGCCGCCCGCAGGCCGTTGACGTTCCAGGAGAGAAAGCGCCTCGGCCCGCCGGTTGCCCGCTGCCGCCGCGCCTTGGCCTGCTGCGCCGGCGGAACTCTCGGCGTCACCCCGAGTTGCGGGCACCAGCGCTCCACAGGGCAGAGATCGCAGTGGGGCCTGACCGGCAGGCAGATTCCCTGGCCAAAGGCGACCAGGATCGAGTTGACCGTGAGCCAATACCGGGCCGGCAGCTTTTCCCGCAGCGCCATCTCGGTTGCGAACGGCGTTTTGGTGGCCACATAACCCCAGATGTTCATGATCCGATGGACATGGGTATCAACGCAGATCGCCGGTTTCCCGAAGGCCACCGCCACCACCAGGTTGGCGGTCTTGCGGCCCACCCCGGGCAGTTCGCAGAGTTCCTCCACCGTCTGCGGGATCACCCCGCCAAAGCGCTCCCGCAGCAGGCCGGGCAGCAGGGCCAGATGCCTGGCCTTGGTGCGGAAGAAGCCCACCGGGTGGATGAGTCTGGCGATGGCCTCTTCGCCGAGGCGCTCCAGGGAATCCTGGTCCGGCGCCCTGGCAAAGAGTTTGGCCGCGGCCCTGGCCGTGGTCTCGTCCCTGGTGCGGGCCGAGAGGATGGTGGCCACGAGCACCTTGAACGGGTCTTTGCTCTGCACCGCGATGAGATCCACCACCGGCACGGCAAGGGCGCGCACCGCCTTCTCCAGGATGGCCAGCACCGCCTCGATATCGAACTGTTTTTCCATGACTTCTCCTGTTCGTTGCAAAATGCAGCGCGAGTTTCAGATCGAAACAGTGTTGCATATTTTAACTTGACACCCCTGACCAAGAGCATTAAGGATAGGCACCTTTCCGGCGGCAGGTGAACGGGAATTCGCGTGTGGCCGGGGGGATGAACAGCGGCAGCCCGACGGGGAATCGGGTCACCGGCTGTTTCCGCATGAAACAGGCCCTGAAGGATGCCCTTCTTCAGGACCATCATAGGGATTGCA
>JBFLYY010000118.1:0-6855 GCA_040756495.1 Thermodesulfobacteriota bacterium
GGCCTCCTGCAACAAGGCATTCCTGCCAATGGCGACCACATCCCTGGTCATGCAGTGCTTCACCTTCATGCCGCTCTCATCCCCCCAACATCTAGAGTACGTCCCCCCGACCGGACCATATCCCGGCCGCCCCCTGTCTTGCCCAAACCGTAGAATATTGAGGGAATTATTGCAAGCATATCCATGGGCTTTACCAGTCCGTTGAAAAAACCATTCCTGGCTTTTTTCAACGGACTGGTACGCCAGAAAACGCAAAGCCCCCCCGAAGGGCTTACGGAGAAAGAGCGCCGCAACGGAAAGGGCTCCGGCAGGTTGGCCGCTTTTCTCCGGCTCACCAACTTTCCCCTTTCCTTCCCGGCCGATTTCCTTTAGATTTCCTCCGATTGTCCCATCGAAGGCCGGCAGGAAACGACCTGGCAAACCGAGAACCGACCTGAAGGAGCTGGAGCGCATGGCCAAGAAAGAGGCAACGCTGCCCGAAATCCGCAAAAAAATCGACGCACTCGACGACAAACTCGTCGAACTGCTGCGCCAGCGGCTCGGCTATGCCAAGGAGATCGGCCGGATCAAGTCGAAGGAAAACCGGGCCAAATGGGATCCCCTGCGGGAACGCCAGATTCTCGAACGCCTTCTGGCCAGGAACGAGGGGGTCTTTCCCGAGGCCCCGCTCCTGAGCATCATGCACGAGATCATCACCACCTGCCGCCTCTCCCAGAAAAAGGTGGAGGTGGCCTATCTCGGCCCGGAGGCGACCTTCTCCCACCTGGCCGGGGTCAAATACTTCGGGCAGTCGGCCACTTTCCGGCCCACGGAGACCATCGAGGACGCCTTCATCGAGGTGGAACGCGGCCGCACCCAGTACGCCATCGTGCCGGTGGAAAACTCCATCGAAGGCGCGGTCACCTCGACCCTCGACTCCTTCATCAAATACGACGTCAGGATCTGCGGCGAACTCAATCTGCCCATCAGCCACAACCTGGTGAATCAGTCGGGTGCCATCGGCGATATCAGGCTGGTGGTCTCCCACTCCCAGCCCCTGGCCCAGTGCCGCCAGTGGCTCAAGAAGAACCTGCCGGACATCCCGTGCCAGAGCGTGATCAGCACCGGGATCGCCGCGCGGATGGCGGCGGAGGATCCGACTATCGCCGCCATCGCCAGTTCGCTGGCCATCAAGACCTACCAGTTGCAGGTGGTGGTGAAGGGGATCGAGGACTACCGGGGCAACACGACGCGCTTCCTGCTCATCGGCAAGGAGTCGCCAAGCCGCAGCGGCAAGGACAAGACATCGTTGCTGGTCGGCCTCCTCGACCGACCCGGTGCCCTGAACCATGCCCTGGCCATCCTGGCCAGGCGCGAGATCAACCTCACCCGCATCGAGTCGCGGCCGGTGAAGGACGAACCTGGCCGCTACCTCTTCTTCATCGACATGCTGGGCCACGTGGAGGATGAGGTCATTGCCGAAGGGTGCGAGAAGCTGCGCAAGGTCTGCTCCTACTACGAGTGGCTGGGCTCCTATCCCCGGGCCCAGGACTAGCCGCCGATCCGCGACATGCGGCCGTGGCAGTCGCCGCTCTCGCCCGGCTTGAGGCCGTGCCCCTTGGGTTTGTGCCGGATGGCCTCGAGAATCGCCTCCCGAATCGCCTCGTCACTCCCTCCGCTCCTCAGGATCTGCTTCAGGTCGGTCTGCCTGTCCGACAACAGACAGGAGCGGAGCATACCCTCCGCCGTAAGACGCAGGCGGTTACAGCGGTCGCAGAAATGGTTGCTGATGGGGCTGATGAAGCCGAGGGAGCCCCGGCTGCCCGCCAGACGGTAAAGGCGGGCCGGCCCGCAAATGCCGTCGTCGGCCGCCGGCTCCAGCTCGCCCAACACCCGGCTGAGGCGTTCCATGATCTCCGCCGACGGGATGTAACGCTCGCGGTCCCAGACCGCGGTGCCACCCACCGGCATGAACTCGATGAACCGCACCTGCCAGGGGTGCTCCAGGGTCAGGCGGGCCAGATCGACGAACTCGTCGTCGTTCACCCCGCGCAAGGCCACGGCATTGAGCTTGATCTTCTCGAAGCCGAGTGCCTGGGCCCGCTCGATCCCGCGCCACACCCGGGCAAAAAGGTTGGCGCCGGTGATCTCGTGGTAACGTTCCGGCCGCAGGGTATCGAGGCTGATGTTGAGCCGCCTGATTCCCGCCGCATAGAGCCCCTCCGCGCACTCTTCCAGCAGCACGCCGTTGGTGGTGAGGCGGATGTCGCCAAGCCCCGGCACCCGGGCGAGATCGGCGATAAAGGCGAGCACGTCGCGGCGCAGCAGTGGTTCGCCGCCGGTAAGCCGCACCTTGCGGACCCCGAGCCCCACCGCCACCCGGATAAAGCGAAGCAACTCCTCATAGCGCAGCAGCTCGGCGCGTTCGAGCTTCTCCCCCACCCCGGGCGTGCAGTAGCGGCACCGCAGATTGCACTGGTCGGTGAGCGAAAGGCGGAGATAGTTGATCGAGCGGGCAAAGGGGTCAACGAGGCCGGCTTTCGTGGCTATTCCACCGATCTCCCTCGTGTTTTTCATGAACTGTTCGCGTCCTGTGGCAATGTGTGCTACATAAGAGAGACTCATTGGTCTTCCCTCCCCGCCATGGGGGGAGAAAGGCATACAGAAAACCTGAAAACGCCGCGCGTTGCAAGACCTAATTCACCTCAACCCTCCCGCACCGCCATGTTGATCCTGGGAATCGAAAGCTCCTGCGACGAAACCGCGGCCGCCGTCCTCCGTGACGGCCGCGAGGTGCTCGCCAGCGTGGTCAATTCCCAGATCGCGCTGCACAGCCCCTACGGCGGGGTGGTACCCGAACTCGCCTCCCGCAATCATCTCGAAAACATCGAGCCGGTGGTGCAGGCGGCGCTGACCCAGGCCGGCGTCAGCCTCCGGGAAATCGACGGCCTGGCCGTGACCCAGGGGCCTGGTCTGGTTGGCTCCCTCCTGGTGGGTCTTTCCTTTACCAAGGCGCTCTCCGCGGTCACCACGATCCCCTACGTCTGCGTGGACCACATCGTCGGTCACCTGCTCTCGATCTTTCTCGAAAAGGAGGCGCCCCCCTTTCCCTACCTCGCCCTGGTGGTCTCAGGCGGCCACTCCAGCATCTTCCGGGTGGCCGATTACTCCACCTGCACGCTGCTCGGCCGCACCAAGGACGATGCGGCCGGCGAGGCCTTCGACAAGGTGGCCAAACTTCTCGGCCTGCCCTACCCCGGAGGCCCGGCGGTCAGCGCGGCGGCCCGCCAGGGCGACCGGCAGGCCATCGATTTTCCGCGGGCCTGGCTCGAAGGAGAGAGTCTCGACTTCAGCTTCAGCGGGGTGAAGACCGCGGTGGCCAACTACGTGGCGCAACGGAAGGCGCGGGGCGAAACATTGCCCATCCCCGACATCTGCGCCTCCTTCCAGGAGGCGGTGGTGGAGGTGCTGGTGGAGAAGACCCTCACCGCGGCCCGCGCGACCGGAGTGCGCAATCTGGTCCTCGCCGGCGGGGTGGCGGCCAACCCGCGCTTGCGCGAACACCTCCGGGAGCGCGGCGCGGCCCGGGGCCTCCAGGTCTATCTCCCTTTGCCGGAATACTGCACCGACAACGCGGCCATGATCGCCCTGGCGGGCCACCACCGCTTCCACGAGGCGACCCGGGCACTGGACACCGACGTCTATTCCCGCTCCCATCTTGGCCGGCCTTCCGGCAAACCGGGCAAACACAGCTACGGCGGCCCCACCGACGGCGGCAGACCATGGCCATGTTGCTGAAACCCCACCGCGCCGCCCGCTACTACTACCTCAAGCTGCTGCGGCTGCAAGGCGACCCGGAGACCCTGGCCCGCGGCGTGGCCATCGGGGTCTTCGTCGGCATCACCCCGACGCTGCCGTTCCACACCGTGCTCACCCTGCTCTTCGCCTACCTGCTGGGCGGCAATTCCATCGCCGCCCTGATCGCCGCCGCGGTGGTCAGCAACCCCGTGACCATGGTGCCGCAGTATTATCTCTGCTGGAAGATCGGCAACTGGTTCCTGCCCGGCCGCCTTTCCTGGCAGAAGATTCAGCACCTGATGGCGGTGGTCCATTGCGACCTCGGCTTCAGCGAAAGCCTGCGGTCGCTGGGCCGGCTCGGCACCGAGGCCATGACCGTGCTCCTGCTCGGCGGCATCATCCTGGCCGTGCCGGCGACGCTGATCGCCTATCCGCTCTCGCGCCGCCTCTTTGCCACCATCCGCAGAAAACGGCGCCAGAAACACATACTCGACTAAAGACCCATGCCCGACGAAAACCAGATCCGACAGGCACTGACCCACCACCGCCTGGCCCCCAGCAAGCAACGGGGCCAGAACTTCCTTATCCACGACCATGTCACCGCCCGCATCGTGGAAAAGTCGGGGGCCGGTCCCGAGGACACCGTGGTGGAACTGGGAGTGGGGCTGGGTTCGCTCACCCTGCCGCTGGCCGCCAGGATCCGCAAGGTGATCGGCCTTGAAATCGACCGCGGCATCATCGAGTATCATGGCGAGACCAAGGATCTGCCCGCCAACGTGGAGTTGCGCCATCAGGATCTGCTCACCGCCGACTATGCCGCTCTGGCCGGGGAGTGCGGCGGCAGGCTCAGGATCGTGGCCAATCTGCCCTACTCCATCACCAACCCCCTGCTCTTCCGACTCGTAGAGCACCGGAAGGTGATGGCCTGGGCCACGCTCATGGTACAGAAAGAGGTGGGACAGCGGCTGACGGCCCGCCCAGGCACCAAGGAATACGGCATCCTCTCGGTGCTCTTCGGCGCCTGCGGCCGCATCGAAAAACTCCTGGAGGTAGGGCCGGGCAACTTCTACCCCCGGCCCAAGGTGGATTCGGTGGTGATCCGCATCACCTTCGAGCCGCCGGCGGAATTCGCCAGCGCCCCCCCCTGCGATTTCACCCTCTTGCGGCGCCTGGTGGAGAGCGCCTTCCAGCAGCGGCGCAAAACCCTGCGCAACAGCCTGAGCGCCATGGAACGGCACGGCTACGGGCGGACGGCCATGGAGCAGGCCCTCGCCGCGGCCGGCATCCCGCCGACCCTGCGGGCCGAGAACCTCACAGCCACCGACTTCGCCCGGCTGGCGGCACAACTCACGGAGGCGGCTGCCCCGTCCCCCGGATCGTGATGGTGAGGTCCGGCGTGGCGATGGTGCCGGCCCGGGGTTCGGGCACCGGCTGGGTCTGCTGCTGAGGCGGCGGTGGCGGCTCCTCCTTGAAGTAGCCCAGCGGTCCGCGGTATTCGATCAGCCGGCCGGTAAGCGAACCGATGACGATCTTGGCCTTGATCAGGAGCGGCACCCGATACTGGTCGTCGGTCAACCAGACCTGCGGATCCCCTATCTTTTCATAATACCCCTTGAAGGTCAGGTGCGGCCGCACCTGGAGGGTGGCCCTTTCCCCCATGAGCGAGGGGAGCGTCTCTCTTTTGTCAACGAAGATCTCCACCTCGTGCCGCTTCTTGTCGGCAAAGGTGGGCACCACCGGATTCGCGTCCCCGGCGAAGCGCAGGCTCCGCATGTAGAAAAAGGCGGAAAACTCGTTGTGCACCAGACCGTCCACTTGGGAAACCTCGGGCGGGTTGTCGTTCTTCATGTAGGTGACAAGGCCGCGCTGCTGATCGAAGATGGTCAACCGCTTGTTGAGCCGCCCCCGCTCCTGCTGATCCTGGAAACAGCGGAGCGGCAGCCGCCGCTCTCCCTCCACCACCGTGAGAAAACGGTCTTCCACCGGGTAGACGACGTCGAGCAACCCCGTGGTCCTGGCCGTGACCCGCAGAAGGAACTGCCCCGCCTGTTCCGGATTTTTCTCGATGTGCATCTCCAGCTCGCCGGCCGGTATCCCCAGCCAGGAAACGGCATATCGGAGCATCTCGCCCCCCTGGTAAGTGGTGGCAAGGAGGGCCGGGTCGGGCGGGGTGAAGGCCGCGGCCGGCGAGGCTATAACCGCCAGCGTCAGCAGCAGGCCCCACAATCCTCTTGCATTGCGGACCGGAAAAGTTAGGCGCCCGAAAGGGCCTCCTGATGCGCGATCTTTTTTTCTCATGATATTCCAATAAGTTATAAGAAAAACCAAACGAAACCTCAAAAAATGAGCCCTTCCTCCCGATTGTAAGAAATAAGTCAGAAAAACTCCCTAAAATCTTTTCATAACGAGGGGGCACCGCGCACCGGCCTGAGCCGCGCGGCTCAGGCAGACGATACGCCAATCACCAGGGAGAACGCCACCATGTCTTTGGAGCGCACGAGCGAATGGCCGGGATTCACGCCGGAAGGGTACGCGATCTATGAAAAAGCGGTGCAACAGATTCGCACCGCGCTGGCCAAAGGCCACAGCTACGACCAGGCCTGCGCGACCCTCCACAACCTCGCCACCGGGGTGCGGGACTTCATCCGCGACGACTTTCTGAAAATCCTCCTGGCCGAGGAGCACCTGGGCAACGGGATTGCCATCGACGACCTTGCCCTCACCCTCGGCCTGCCGTACGAGCGCATCAAGGCCGCCATGGTCGGCCTGATCCGCGAGATAAACCGCGCCGCCATCCTCGATTTCCCCCCCATGGCCAGCACCATGACCCATTGATCGCCGCTTCCCATTGCCGGAGCCTGCCAGGAACGCGGAGAGGGAGCCCCATCCCTGGCCGCGTTTTTTTCTTTACGGCGCCGGCCGAACCGCCTATCTTTCTTCCGCCAGAGGAGGAAAAGGATGGGAAGCGAACGCCCTAGCCGCATCAGCGTCATCCAGGAAGGCGAAAGTGGCACTGCCAAGATCAGCGGCCTCAGGGAATATGGCCACGACATCGAGATCGTCGAGGTCATCACCCTT
>JBFLYY010000119.1:0-8560 GCA_040756495.1 Thermodesulfobacteriota bacterium
CGTTGGCACTCTGCACCGCATAATCGAGGAGGGAATGCTCGCCGAGATGCACCGGCCGCCCCTTGTTCGGGATCAGGGCCACGATGTTGAGATCCTGGATCTTCATGAGGTTGCCGAGATCCCAGGTCTTGTTGCCGAGGTTTTCGAGGATCTTCACCACGTTGCGGCAGCGCTCGGTGTTGCCGTTCTGGTGGATGCCGTGATAGTGGTAAACGCTCGCCTCGGGCTCATAGACGATGACATACCCTTCGTCGAGCACCTGCTGGGCCCAGACCCGGTCCTCGATGTTGGTCACCCGGTCGTCGAAGGGAATCCGGTCGAGCACCGACTTCCGTATCATGGAGTTGGCGTTGTGGAAGAAGCTGTCCTTGCGCTGCACCTTGCGCTCCGGCCCGAAAACGATCATGAGGTCGCGCTTGTCCGAGGGCGGGGTGAAGGAAAGGGGCTCCTGCCGGCCGTAAACCCCGGCCACCTGCGGGTCGTCGAAGTTCTTCAGCAGATTGGCGAGCCACTCCCTGTTGGTGGGGATGCAGTGGCCGGAAAGGCAGACGATGAACTCGCCGCTGGCCTCGGCGATCCCGATGTTGAGGGACTTGCCCGGCAGATACTCGGTGCAGTGCACCACCTTCTTCACCGGGAACTGCTCCACCTTGGCCAAGGTCGCGTCGGTGGACTCATTGTCCACGACGATCACCTCGAAGTCCTGATAATCCTGGGCAAAGACGCCCTTGAGGCAGGAGGCGATCCAGCGCTCTTCATTCTTGGTCCGGATGATGAGGGAAATTTTCATGGTCATGCACCTGCTTCCTGGTTGAAGTGCTCTTCCCGGCTGCACGAGGCAAGCGGCGGCCATCCGCCATCCCCCTGCTCCGCCGCCACGACACGATCCTCCGCGCAGATCTTTTCGCCCCGCGTGCGAATCACCCTTGCCGGTACCCCTACGGCAACGGAATAGGGAGGAAGCGAGCGATTCACCACGCTCCCGGCACCGATAACGCAGCCGGAGCCGATGGTAACGCCATCGAGGATCTTGCACCCGGCGCCGATCCAGACATCGTCGCCGATGGTGATCCCCAGGCAGGTATCGCCCTGAGCACGAATCGGCAGATCGAGACGGTCAAAGTTGTGGTTCGACGGGATGATGATGGTCTGCGCGGCGATCCGCACATCATTGCCGATGGTCAGGCCGCCATGGCCATAGAGTTGGCAGAAATCCTGGATGGAACAGTTCTCGCCAATCGCAATCGTGCCACCCATCGCCTTGAGTTGGCTGTAGTCACCCACCGTTGTCCCGGTTCTGAGCCGTATCTCGCCGCCCATCGGGGCGATGCAAGCGAAGGGAGAAATAATACAGGTCGGAGCGATATGAACCACCCCCCGCCGCGTGGCAACGGCAACATTGTATTCCACGGTCTTGAGGTGCGGATCGATGGCCAATGCCTGCGCAAAATATCGGAGCGCCTCGTCGTTGCGATTGAGACGAGAGAGAATGACCCCGATGCCGTTGAAGGCGTCGGCCTGATTGGGATTGAGCCTGATCGCCTCCTGAAAGGCGGAAATGGCATTCTGTGCCTCGCCCAACATGGTAAAGGCATGACCCAGATTGTAGTGATAGATATCCCGAGTGGGATTGAGGTGAATGGCCTGCCGAAATTGCTCAAGCGCAGTATAGAGATTGCCGTCGTCCACCGCGACGCTTCCCTGGAGGAAAAACAGATCCGCCAAAATCTCCGGCTCTGCAACAGCCAAGGGAAGGGTATCAAGGATTTCCCGGCAGAGTTGCAACACCTCGACAAACTGGCCCGCATCGAAACAGTGGCAGGCCCTGCGCAACAACAGCTTTGCCCTTTCCTTCTCGTCTCTTTGCGACATCTGATCGGCCATTTCTCGTCCGCCTATTCGGTAACCACGGGGATCCAGCCGTTGTTGCCAGCGAGGCTCTGTTGGGAGGCCTCCAGCACCTGGGCCACGGGCAGGGAGGATGCGAAGGTGGCCCGCAGGCCGGCAAGATCGGCAACCTTGCGCCGATTACCCACTATATCGGCAACATCGCGGAGAAACTGAACGACACTTTGCGGCCCGTAGCCCGCCATCCGCTTGGTCACGCCATCCACGCCGGGATAGATCTGGGAAAAATAGGGGTTGATCTCCTCCACCCCGCCCTGGTCGCTGGTGAAGGTAACACCCCGCTGCTTCTGGTCGCTGTGGTAGCGCCCCCTGGTGCCGATCACCTCCAGCCGCTGATCGCTCATGGCGCTGGTGGTCTCCGGATCGACCCAGCCGGTGAGGTGGGAGGAGAGGAAAGTTCCTCCCTCCGGCTGCTGCCACTCGATGAGGGTCTGGATGGTGTCCCAGGTGTCGATCCCCTCCTGGACCAGGAATTTCTTCATGCCCACCGACATGACCCTGAGGGGCCTGGCCCCGGTGAGGAAGTGGATGAGGTCCACGTAGTGGACGCCCAGGTACTGAAAGATGTTGGTCTCGTGCACCCAGCCGCGGAAGAGGGTGGTGGGGATGCCCTTCCTTTGGCTGTACTGGATGCGGAAATTGAGCAGTTCGCCGAGCGCCCCTTGGCGGATCAATTCGTAGAGCTTGAGGTTCGCCTCGTCGAAGCGCTTGTGGAACTCCACTGCCCCATAGACGCCATGACGGGCAGCCAGATCGACAAGTGCCCGCGCCTCGGCCACCTTGGCCACCAGGGGCTTGACCACCTGGACGTGGACCTCGTGCTCGATGAGTTCTTTCGTGATCGCGAAATGGAGGTGATCGGGCACCGAGACGATGGCCGCGCAAGGACGGGGCAATTCGGCCAGGGCCGCGAGATAGGCATCCTCTCCCTCCCCTGCCTCAGGATAGCAGCGGACCGTGGGATTCACCCCGAAGAGCGCGGCCAGGCGGGCCGCCTGTTCCCTGGCAAAGCGGGCGCTGGCAGCGGAGGTGGCGGCAATGGCGATCTCGTTCACCAGCCCCAGCCGGTGCGCCTCGAAGGCCGCGGGCAGGATGGTGCCAAAACCGCTCGTCCCCTTGCCGCACACATACATGCCGGCTCCGACGATGAGCAGGTTGACCGGTTGCACCTCAGGCCCCATGGCGTGCCTCCAGGGCCACCGGGTCGTAGCTGAGGGCGCCGGCCCCGCCCTTTTTGCGCGTTTGCAGGATAAAGTCCGCCAGTTCCAGATCTTCCTGGCGCTTGATGATGATGGCGGAGAGTTTGCTCACCGGGAAAAATCCCACCCTGCCCACGAAAAAGGCGTGGCGCTTTACGGCGTACTCGGCCATGAAGGGCGCACAGCGCCACATCATGAGCGAATAGACAAAGAGCTGCACCGGGATCAGATCCTGGGTCTGGGCAAAGAGTTCGTCGGTCCGGTAGTTCAATGGCTGGCCATCGAAGTTGGCGTGGACCTGGGCGTCGCTCACCGTAATCAGGGTGTCGAGCCGTTCCTTTTGGAAATGGTCCACCACCTGCCGCACCTCCTCGCCGGTCTGGAGCGGCGAGGTGGGGTTCACCCAGCAGACGATCTCCCCCGGGTGGTTCGCCATGAAGTCGTGGACCACGTCGTCCGACTTGGTGGTGGAACTGCCCAACTCCGTTGGCCGCAGGTAGAACTCCACGCCATAGCGCTCGGCAACCTTGGCAAAGACCGGAGAGTCGCCGTTCACCACGATGCGGTCGAAGACGCCCGACTCTTTCGCCGCCTTGATGGCATAGGCGATCATCGGCTCGCCGGCAATGAGGGCCAAGTTCTTCATGGGCAGGCGGGTGCTGCCGATGCGGGCCGGAATCATGGCGATGACGCGGGCTTTTTCCTTCATGCGCGGCTACCCCAGATTGACGTTCAAGCCATAGCGGCTGTTCAGATCGACGAACTGCTGGAACTCCGGCTCCGCCAGGGGGATGCCCTCCCGGCCGCGGACCACCTCGTTCAGTTTCTCCGGGTCGCCGGCCACCATCACCTTCTGGCCAGGGTCGAGCGGCGGCTCGTTGCGCAACTCGTTCACCAGTTCGGCCATCCGCTGCTTGAAGGTCGCCACCTCCTGGAATCCCTCGATGTTGAGGGCCGAGACGAAATGGCCCAGATAGCGCTTCTGCTCCAGGTTCTCGAACATCTTCGGGATGTGCGGGCCAAAGGGCATGCCGGTCAGCATGCTGCAGAGCACCTCCACCATGAGGGAGAGGCCGTAGCCCTTGTGGCCGCCCACCGGCAGGAGCATGGCGATCTCGTGCGGGTCGGTGGTGGGCCGGCCTTCGGCGTCGGCCCCCACACCCTCCGGCGCCGTGCCGCCGATCTCGCGCAGGCGGCGCACCGCGTTGAAAGTGATGATGCTGGTCGCCATGTCGAAACACATGGGCCCCTCGCCCTCCACCGGCGCGGCAAAACAGACCGGGTTGTTGCCCAGGAATTTCCGCGTGCTGCCGGTGGGGATGATGAGCGAATCGGCATGGGTGAAACTCATGCCGATCATGTCCTGATGGGCGATCTCCAGGGCGAAATAGGCGGCAGCGCCGAAGTGGGTCGAGTTCTTCACCGCCACGTGGCCGCTGCCATGCTCCCTGGCCAGGCGGGCGGCGACGCGGGCCGCCTCCATGGCCGAGGCATGGCCAAAGGTGTGGTCCGCATCGAGGACCGCCACGGTGGCGAACTTCTGTTCCACCCTGTAGTGCGGCTTCGTGTTGATGCGGCCGGAACGGATGCCGTTCAGGTAGTGGTGGATCAACCGGATGCCGTGGGAATCCACCCCACGGAGCGAGGTGGAGACGAGCCCTTCGGCCACCTCCTCGGCGATCCCCTCTCCCACCTTTTCGCAGAGCAACGCCCCCTTGATGAGTGCCTTGGCGGCCTTTCCGCTGAGATTAGGCATGGTCTTCTCCTTGGTTGTTGGCAACGGAAGGGGCTTCCCGCTTCCGCAGAATGATCTCGATGGAACACTCGGCCACCGGGGTTCTGGTCTGGTCGATCTGCTCGGCCACCCAGGCGTCCCGGTAGAAGTCGCGCAGCAGTTCGATCTTCTCCACCTCCACCTGGCCGGCGGCCTGACGGAGCAGATCGAGAACGTTGATGGACCTGGGCGACCAGGTCGTCTCCTTCATCACCGTGAAGGTCCACTTGTGATCCGGGTTGAAACGGCTGGGCCAGACCCCCATCTCGTAGAGATCCTCGTCGGGCACCGTGATAATGAGAAAGCCGCCGGGCCGGACGATGCGGATCCAGTTGGCAAGGGCCACCCCCACGTCCACCATGTGCTCCAGGCAGTGGCTGGCATGGAGGAAATCGAAGTGGTTGTCCGGCACCCCGGCCATGTACTGGGCGTCGCCATCCTCCAGATCCCAGGTCCGGGCGGAGAGCATGCGGGCGAAGATGCCGGCATACTGGCCCAGGGGATCGGGCTTGCCGCCCACGTCGATGCCGTGGCCGACGAAATAACGGGTATGGAACGCGCCCATGGCCAGGCGCCGCTTCGCTGCCTTACTCTGCTCCCACATGGATCACCTCTCTCACCATTGCCGCATCCTCAGCGGCTTCCATCAGCGCAATCAGGCTGCGCACCACCTCATCCTCGCTCAGGCTGTCCCAGCACGGTGCAGAGCTGGCATGAAAACGGTCGGCCATCTGCTGCCGGATTTTCTCATACTGTTCCGCCACATCACCGGTCATATCGATCCGGCTGATGGCAAGAGCTGCGGCATCGAGAATCGCCTCCCGCTCCACCGCCTCGTCGCAGGCATAGCCGCATTCCAGGCGAAACGGCTTCCCGTCGGGCAACCTCCCCTGGATAAAGGCACGGGATTTCGAGAGGCCACAGGGCGCCGTGCAGCTCCGCCCCTGATAGGCAAGCTGGATGCCATGCACGGTCGGACTGTAGCGGATGCGGTACTCCATGTTGATGGAGTTGAAGAGTGCCACCGTGGGTTTGCCCAGTGCCGCGCCGACATGGACCGCGGAGGTGTCCACGGTGACGATGGCGTCCATCCCGGCCAGCAGCAGAAAATAGTCGAGAAAGGTCCGGGAGGCCGCGCTGCAATCCACCGCAACCCCATGCAGTTCATGACGCGCCATAAACGCCTCGACGGAATGATCTTCCGGGAAGAGGAGCACTGGCTGGCAATCCGCCCCGGCCAGCCGCCGGAGGAGACGCGCTGCTTTGTCCTCCGGCAGGGAGCGGGTATAGGAACTCAGGAAGATCACCGCCACCAGTGGTTTGCCCGCCGCAACGGCATACGCTCTTCCCAACCCTCGCGCCACCTCGTCCGGCACTGCCCGGGACAGGCGCAGGAACGGCGTCTTTTCGGCATCCGGCACCTCCGTCGGGTCGATGCCGAGCCGCGCCAGGACGAAATCGGTCATGTGTGTCTGATGAAAAAGTGGATCATCGAGCATGCCGCTCAGGTCGGCAACCGCGTCGTACCCCAGGAACTCGGCCAGGGAGAAGGGCATCGGCCGCACCGTGAGGCCGGGCACGCCGGCAAGTACCGCCCCGGTCCGTTGCGGCAGCATGGAATAGGCGACCAGGATCGGCTCTGCGCCGGTTGCGGCGTGAAGCCGCTTGCCTAAAACCGTGAAGGCCGGGGCCGAGAGGATACCGTCGCCCAGGCCGCCGCCCCCGCCGTTGATGAGGCAGATGCGCACCTGGCGGCGCGGCGGGTTCCGGAGCAGCGCGGCCAACGGCTGCGGCCGCCGGGGCAACTGCTCGAGCAGCGCGCCGGCAAGCCGGATCGGCTGCGGCATTCCCTGCTGCATGGTCACGCCGGTCAGCGCCTGCACCGTCTCCTCCAGGGCGAGATAGACGCGGGAAGGGTCCAGCACCAGAGTGCCGTCTTCCCGCGCTGCCGGCACGAAGGGCAGGAGGGTGAGGTTTGTCCCCGCCTCGGTGCCAAAGGAGAGTTCTTTGGAAACGCAGACCAGGATCATCGCTTCTCCATCAAAAACCAGGTGAGGTCGTCCAGCGGAAAGTTGGGGTCGCGGTGGTAGACAAAGCCATAGTCGAGCAGCTGCAGATCAGGAAAGCGCGTGAGCATCTCGCCGGCAAAGTCGCGCTTGAAAAGCCTGCCGCTGTGGCCCCGGTAGGGAATCTCCACCGGCGAGGGGTTGTAGTACTCGGCAAGGCAGACATAGCGGCGGCTTGAGTCGTAGAGCCGCTGATAAACGAGAGGCAACGACTCGGGGTTGATGTGGATGAGCACGCCGGAGACAAAGCTCAGATCCCACTCACGGCCCGGGGCGAAATCGAGAATGGAGCAGTGATGCACCTCCGCCCCGCCCCACTCCCGCAGGGCCGCCACCGCCCTGGCGTTGATCTCGACCGCGGCCAGTTCGGCCTGGGGCAGAATGCGTTGCAGCACCTTGAGGTTGTTGCCGATGTTGGCGCCCAGTTCGATGATGGAACCGACCTTTGCGGTGCGCGCCAGGATCCTGGTGAAGAGTGCCGCCCGGCCGCCGAATTCGAAGTTCTCCGGGTTCCGGCCGATGTAGGCGTCGCCGAATTCGCCGGCCCAGAAATGTTCCTGCTCGGTCTGATAGCTTGCGGTTGCCATTGTCATGCCACCATGGTCGGTTGGGGTTCGGAACGGCCCAGGGCGGCAAAAAGGAGTTCCGCCATCTGCCAATCCTCCAGGGTATCGATGTCCTGCACCTGCCAGCGCGGGATGACAAGCGGCGCCGCATCGTCGTAGATCCTGCCGGTCCGGAGAAACGGCGCGCTCCTGAGCCAGTAGAACTGGCCGGCATCGTGATAGGCCGCGGGCAGGTCGTTGGAACGGGTCAGTTCATGCTCCGGCCAGAGCATGGCCAGCCGCCCCTGGTCGTTGACCGTTAAGGCGCGGAAGACCGAGGCGGGGAAGGAGGCCACCGGAAAGACCGACGAGGCCCCGCTTTCCTGCAACCGCGCCAGGCCGGCCCGCAGGTTCGCCGCGGTCACGAAGGGCGCGGTGGCATAGAGGCAGCAGACATTCTCCGGCAATGGCCCCTGCTCCTTGAGCCACGCAAGGGCGTGGAGGATCACCGCCGCGGTGGTGGCAAAATCATCGGCAATGGCCGCTGGCCTCATGAATGGCGTCTCGGCGCCATAGTCACGCGCCACAGCCGCGATCTCCGGGGAATCGGTGGAGACGATGATCCGGGCAAAGAGACCCGACTCCCGGGCCGCCCCGATGGACCAGGCGATGATCGGTCTCCCGGCGAACTCCCGGATATTCTTGCCGGGAATCCGCTTGCTGCCGCCGCGGGCCGGTATGATGGCGACATTTTCCATGGCTTACCCCACCAGATCCCAACAAAGGGGAGTTCCGCGCGGAATGTCCCGCGTGGCCCGGCGGCCCAGGATCTTCTCCAGATGTTTCGGCGCCAGGCCGTGGCCCGGCCGGATGGAACGAATATTCTCCGGCGTGAACCGGCTTCCTGCCGCGATCTCCTGCACCACAAAGAGGGAACGGCGGAAGGTGCGGGATTCCCGCTCCTTTTCCGTTGGTTCGTACGACACCCTGCCCACTGCCTGTTCCGCCTCGCGCACCGCTGCCACCATGGCCGCGAATTCTTTGGGCGTGAGGGAAAAACCGCTGTCC
>JBFLYY010000120.1:0-2297 GCA_040756495.1 Thermodesulfobacteriota bacterium
GGGCAGGTCGCCGTTCTGGTCGTAGCCGTGGTGCATGGTCCAATGGGCCAGGCCGGCCAGGGCCACCATGGCGCCCTTCTGCACATAGCCGGTGCCCGGCACCTGGATGGTGGCGGCAATGGCCTCCGGGCCGTATTTGTCGGCAATGGCCTTGAGCTTGCCCGCCGCATAGTCGAGGGCCTCGTCCCAGCTCGCCCGCCGGAACTGGCCGCTGCCGCGGGCACCGGTGCGGATCAGCGGGTACTTGAGCCGGTCCTTGCCGTAGATGAGGTCCATCATCGAGAGCCCGCGCAGACAGCCGCGCGGGTTGTAGGATTCTTCCGGATAATCGGCGGCCTGGATCAGGGTGCTGATCCGGCCGTTGGTGACCCGGGCCTTGTAGCCGCAAGCCCCGGTGCAGTTCGGCGAGCAGGTCGAACGGACAAGCTGCTCCACCTGTTCGGCATAGCCGGTGGCGTCATCGGCAAAGTGAAAAAACCTGAGTCCCAGCGCCAGGGCGCAGCCGCCGCCCACGGCGCCCTTCAAGAAAAGTCTCCTGTCAAGTTTCATCGTGCCCCCCGTAATGGTTTCCTGAACGTCGTTTCCCCACCGCAAAACAACGTTTCAGAGCATGAAAGCACGCCCCGTCCGCCGCACACATCCCGTGCAGCGACCTCAAGGCCCACCCAACCCAAACAAAGGCAATATAAAAAAACCTGAGCAGCGGATATTTGATTTAAATCAAAAAGAACGATTTTTTTTACAATAGCAAAAAAATGGTTCTGACTGAGGATTTTTTGGCCGCGGGCGCGCGGCCAAGGAAGGATGGCCAGCCGCCGCGGGCTGTCCCGCGGACCGGCCGACGCCAAGGGGGGATCACAAGGTGGGCGGACCGAGGATGATCATGTCGGCGATGGTCTTCTTCACCTTGGGCATGACCCCGGCCTCCTTGCCGAGCAGTTCCTGCTCCAGCATGGCCAATTCGCGCAGCAGGGGGGTGCGTTCCACCGTGGGCACCGCCGCCTTGCCGCGGGTCAAGTCCTGGCAGCGGGCGCAACCGGGAAAGGTCTTGCCCTGGCCGTTGGGGAAGGTGAGACTCGATGGCACCCCGTGCATCCGGCAGATCATCAGGCGATGGTCATAGAGGGTGCAGCGCCCCTCCTCGTTGAGCGGACACATGGCCGCCGGCCGCTCGCCCTTGGCCAATGCCTCCTCGCACTTGGCGGCGTAGTCGGCGGCGCGGTCGAGCAGGAGCTTGCGCCGCGCCTCGGGCATGGCGCTCAACCCCTCCCAGAGATAGGCCCATTCGAGGTAGGTGTGGTGCTGGAAATAGGAGTCGCAGCAGTTGTCCGGGCAGCCGTCGCAGGTGAAGTCGAGCTGCTGGGCCACGATGTCGTAGGCCCGCTCCATGCGCCTGTAGAGATCGGCGATGCGGGCGGAGAGGGTGGGGGAAAGTGCAAAACTCATGGGCTGATTCCTTGGGCTCTGGTCTGGCGCATCATACCCGCTGGTCAGCCCATGACAAGAAGAATCGCATCGACGGCGCGGGCGCTTACTGGCCCGGCTTCTTCTCCAGCTGCCGCAACAGGTCTTCGGCACTGTTGTCCGGGGTGCGCAGCCGCAGCCAGGCGAGCAGGGCCTCGACCCCCTGCCGCGCCTCGCTGGCCGGCAGGCCGAGCCGATCGAGCCAGGCGGTGATGGCGGCAGGGATACCGGCGACCTCGGCCGCCTTTTGGCTCGCCTCGCGCTTCCAGCGCTCCACCTCGGCCCGTTGGGCCGGGGCCAGCACGCCCCATATCTCCTTCTTGATGGCCTCCCGCTCGGCTGCGGTCAGATCGGGCGCGGCCAGCCTGGCGAGCAGGGGCCGCACCGCCTCCTGCTGCCGGGCGTCCAAGACCACCGCCTTTTCGGCCACCATCTTCTCGAGGGCCAGCAGCTCCACGTCGGGCGCGCTTTTCACCGCACCGCTCACCAGCTTGAAGGCCACCACCCCCAGCACGACGAGAACGACAAGACCGACAACCGCCGCAGCCGCCGCGGCCAGCAGGATGTTACGCAACCCCTTGCCATCCCCGCTGGAAAGGAGGGCAAAGAGCATCTTCTTTTTCATGCCCATGGCAGAAGCCCCTTACGCGGCCGCTCTGGGCCGCTGGATCCATTTTTCAACTTCGATCATCACCAGGGAGGCCACGCCGGCGCCAAAGACCGCCAGCCAGGCGGAGAGTTCGATGGGCGCACTGGCAAAGAGGCGGTTCATGACCGGCACGTAGGTGTAGGCCACCTGCAACAGCAGCATGGCCACGGCGCCGCCAAAGACC
>JBFLYY010000121.1:0-3291 GCA_040756495.1 Thermodesulfobacteriota bacterium
CCAATACATGATCGTGGCCACCGACGACTTCAACATGGGCGCCATGGAGAACAAGGGGCTCAACATCTTCAACTCCAAGTATGTCCTTGCCCGGCCTGATACCGCCACCGACGACGACTTCGAGGCGATCGAGGCGGTGATCGCCCACGAATACCTGCACAACTGGACCGGCAACCGGGTCACCTGCCGCGACTGGTTCCAGTTGAGCCTGAAAGAAGGGCTCACCGTCTTCCGCGACCAGCTCTTCTCCGAGGCCACCATCTCCCTGGGGGTCAAAAGGGTCCACGACGTGCAGACCTTGAGGAACCACCAGTTCCCCGAGGATTCCGGCCCCATGGCCCACCCGGTGCGGCCGGATGCCTACATCGAGATCAACAACTTCTACACGGTCACGGTTTACGAAAAGGGCGCGGAACTGATCCGCATGCTTTATACCCTGCTGGGCAGGGAGCGGTTCCGCGCGGGGTTGCGCCTCTATCTCTCCCGCCACGACGGCACCGCCGCCACGGTGGAGGATTTCGTGGCGGCCATGGCCGAGGCGGGTGATCGCGATTTTGCCCAGTTCCTGCGCTGGTACACCCAGGCCGGCACGCCCACGGTGCGGGTAGCCACGGCCTACGACGAAGCCAGCCAGCGCTATTCCCTCGCCCTGACCCAGTCCTGCCCGCCCACCCCGGGGCAGCCGGAAAAGGAGCCGCTCCATATCCCGGTGGCCGTGGGACTCCTGGACGCCCAAGGGAGGGCGATGCCTTTGCAACTCGCGGGCAGCGGCGCGGAGAAGGCCAATGGTTCCGTGCTGCTTGAACTGCGTGCGGCAGAAGAGACCTTTGTCTTCGAGAGTGTCGCCTCCCTGCCGATCCCCTCGCTGCTCCGCGGTTTTTCCGCGCCGGTCAAACTCGACTATGAATACAGCGATGGGGAACTTGCCGTGCTGCTGGCCCACGATTCCGACCCCTTCAACCGCTGGGAGGCGGGCCAGCGCCTGGCCTGCCGGGTGCTGCTCGCCCTGGTGGCGCACCAGCAGGCTGGCCAGCCCCTCACCCTGGCCCATGACTTTGTCGATTCCATGGCCGCGGTGCTGGCCGATACCACCCTCGCCGACCAGACCTTTGTCGCCCAGCTCTGCACCCTGCCGACGGAGGAGTATCTCGGCGAGCAGCTCGCGGTGGTGGACGTGGAGGCGATCCACGCGGCCCGCGAGTTCGTGCGCCGCGAACTGGCCACCCGGCTGCGGCCTGCGTGGGAGAAACTCCGGCAGGCAAACCGCGACCCGGGGCCGTACCGCTACGATCCGCATCTCGCCGGCAGGCGGCGGCTCAAGAATCTGGCCCTTGGCTATCTCATGACCCTGGATGAGTCCGCCATCCGGCAGCAGTGCCTCGCCCAGTTCACCGAGGCGGACAACATGAGCGACGCTGGCCATGCCCTGCGTCTTTTGGTCCATGCCGGGGCACCCGAGGCACAACCGGCCCTGGCCGCCTTTGCCGAACGCTGGCAGGCCGAACCCCTGGTGATGGACAAGTGGTTCACCATCCAGGCCACGGCCCCGCTTCCGGGAACGCTTGATGCGGTGCGGCACCTCATGGCCCACCCGGCCTTCAAGCTCACGAACCCCAACCGGGTTCGGGCCCTGATCGGCGCCTTTGCCATGAACCCTCTCTGCTTCCACGCACCAGGCGGTGAGGGCTACCATTTCCTCGCCGACCAGATCCTGGCCCTCGACCCCATGAACCCGCAGATCGCGGCCCGGCTCGCCACGAGACTCAGCCGCTGGCGCCGTTACGACCACTCCCGCCAGGCCCTGATGCGGGCGGAACTGGAGCGGCTCATGGCAGCATCGCTCTCCCGCGACCTCTACGAGGTGGTGCAGAAGAGCCTCGCCTGAGCGAACCCTTCTTTGCGCAAGGATTGGCACCCCGCCGTGTGGCTGCCAATGCCTCGGCAGCCTTTGCCCGTCGCTGTTCGGGACGTTTCCGCCTGCACCGATAAGTTCTCCTGCATGGTATTCTGAAATTGCTCCGGGGAAAGGTTTGTGCTAGTCTGCGGATGAGGCGTAACATGCTGCTTTGGTTACAAAAAATTATTTACAGAAAAAGAGGAGGAGGGAGCATGCAGCAAAAGCGGTTTGTTTCTGTTGTAACCCTGTTCGCCCTGTTTGCCTTGCCGCCGCTGTCCATGGCGCAAGGAGAGGGCAAGCCCACCATGGCCAAACTCTGCGGCAGTTGTCATCAGCCGCAACCAGGCGTGATGATGGGTTTCCTTGAAAGCATCTCTGTGAAGTCCGGGATCATCCAGATGGATCTCATGTCCCACAAGGAGGTGGTCAAGTTCAACGATCAGACCTCTGTCAAGTATGTTGCCTCGTTCGAAGACATCCGCAATTACCAGGGCAAGGGATTCCAGATCAACTTCGTTGCCCAGGGCGGCGACAAGGTGGCCAGGGAGATTATCCGTTTCGATGTCCTCAAGGCCATCGGCGCGGACGAGAAGCTGGCCAGGGAGGATTTCAAGAAACTGCTCCGCGACCCCAAGGTCAAGGTGTACGATGTGCGGCCGCCGGCCCTCTATCAGATGGCCCATATCCCGGGCGCCGGCATGATGCCGGCCACGGCCTTTGATAAATTCGTGCCCAAGCTGCCCCAGGACAAAAGCACCCCCATCGTCTTCTACGATGTCGGCGGCTGCCTGAGTCCCACTGCCGTCATGAAGACCAAGAGCCTCGGCTATACCAACGTCAAGGTGTACATCGGAGGCTATCCCGACTGGATCAAGAGCGACACCACCGTGACCGAAGGAGAGTGGTTGAAGACGGCCCTCGCCGAGGGCACCCCCCATGTGCTCATCGATCTTCGCAGTCCGGCCGAGGTGGAGAAGGGCCACATCAAGGGGGCGGTGGGAATCGAAGCGGCAAACCTCGCCGCCAGCCAGCCGCTCTTTCCGGCCAACAAGATGGCGCCGATCATCGTTTACGGGCCAGGGGCCGACAAGGCTGCGGCCACGATCCATGGCTGGGGCTACAAGAAGGCGCAGATCCTGGCCATGGATTTCGACGCCTGGCAGGCTGCCGGCAACCCGGTAGAGAGTGGCCCGGCGGGGACGAAGATCGCCTATACCCCCAAACCGAAGCCCGGCACCATCGCGGCTGGCGAGTTCCGAAAGCTGGCCAGGGAACCTTCCCCAGCCACGGTCCTGGTCGATGTGCGGAATCCCGACGAGAGTGCGGCAGGTGCGATCAAGGGGGCGGTCAACATTCCGGCCGACCTGATCGGGAAGCGGTTGAGCGAACTCCCT
>JBFLYY010000122.1:0-5729 GCA_040756495.1 Thermodesulfobacteriota bacterium
GCACCGTGCTGGTCGCCACCACCGTCACCGCCCTGGTCGTGGTTGTCCTCAGTCTCTCCCTGGCGCTCTATCTCTCCTCACTGATCGGCAATGCCCTGGAGCGGATCAGCGACGACCTTTGCAACGGCGCCCACGAGGTGAATGCCGCCGCCAACCAGATGACCTCGGTGAGCCAGACCCTGGCCGACGGCGCCGGCAGCCAGGCCGCGGCCATCGAGGAGACCTCGGCCTCGCTCGAGGAAATCTCCGCGGTAACCAAGCAGAACGCCGACAACGTCGGCCAGGCCGAGAAACTGGCCGGCGAGGCCCGCGCCATGATCGAAAGGGCCAACACGGCCATGGGCCGGCTGACCGAATCCATGCAGGAAATCTCGCAGGCCAGCGACGAGACCTCGAAGATCGTGAAAACCATCGACGAGATCGCCTTCCAGACCAACCTGCTGGCCTTGAACGCCGCGGTGGAGGCGGCGCGGGCCGGCGAGGCCGGAGCGGGCTTCGCGGTGGTGGCCGACGAGGTGCGCAACCTCGCGATGCGGGCCGCCGGGGCGGCAAAGAACACCTCGGCCCTCATCGACGGCACGGTGCAGAAGGTGCAGGGCGGCGCCACCCTGGTCACCGAGACCAACCACTCCTTCCAGGAGGTGGCCACCAACACCGCCAGGATCGCCATGCTGATGCAGGAACTGGCGGGGGCCTCGCGGGAGCAGGCCTCGGGCGTGCAGCAGGTGAATCTGGCGGTCACCGAACTGGACACGGTGACCCAGCACAATGCCGCCACCGCGGAAGAGGCGGCCAGCGCGGCCGAGGAACTGAACGCCCAGGCAGGCCAGATGCAGGAGACGGTGCGGACGCTGACCGCGCTCGTCCGCGGTGGCGGCATTGCCGGCCATCCTGGCCCGCCGCCATCGTGAGGGCATCACCCGGCCTACCCTGACCCATCGTTTTTTTTCACACGGGCATCCGCGGTTTCCCTATAATTGAAAACGGAGGAAAAATTCCGGCCAACCCCAACGCGAGGACGCACCCGTGAAAATGTCGCTCCGCACGAAGGTCATGGGCATTCCACTGGCACTGGTAGTAACGGCCATCACCCTGCTGGTCGCCACCTCCCTCTGGGTGGTCACCAGCATGTGGCGGACGGAGATAAGGAATCTCGGGAAACAGCAGGCGGGATTGACGGAAAAGGGCATCGAGAGCCTCAAGAAACAGGCCCTGGTGCTGGCCAGCTTCTCGGCCCAGGTTCCGGGCGTCCAGGAGGCGTACCAGCTTGCCCGCCAGGGCAACGAGGAGGAGGGGCGCGCCGTCCTGCGCAAGAGCTTCGACGCCATCCATGCGGAACTGGCCAAATCCCTCAAGGTCAAGACGGTGGAGATCCACTTCCACCTGCCGCCGGCCAAGAGCTTTCTCCGCGTCTGGCGCAAGCCTGGCCAACGGGACGGTGGCGACGACATCTCCGCCTTCCGCAAAACGATCCTGAAGGCGAACAACGAAAAAACCCAGGTGGTAGGCATCGAGGTGGGCGACGAGGGGTTTGCCATCCGTGGCATCCTGCCGATCACCGGCGCGGACGGCGAGCATCTCGGCAGCGTCGAAGGCATCATGCCCCTGGGCAAGGTCTTTGAGACCGCCAAGGCGCTGGAAACCGACAACGTGGCGGTCTATCTGCTCGCCTCCCAGCTCGATTTCGCCAAAAAGGCCAAGGAGGCCAAACCGCCCATCATCGGGGAACTGGCTCGGATTTTCAGCTCCGCCGAAAAGGAAACCGACCCGTTCATCACCGAGGAAACCCTGCGGCAGGCCATGGACGGGTTGGTCACGGAAGAGAAGGACGGCAGGCTCGTCACCGCCCTGCCGATCCGCGACTTCACCGACGAGACCAAAGGGGTCATGGTCTTTGTCCGCGACGCCAGCGACCAGGCGCGCAAGATCCATGCGCTGCAATGGGGCCTCAGCCTCGGCGGCATCACGCTCCTGGCAGTGCTGTCGCTGCTGCTCTACTTCTCCACCGGCACCATCACCAAACAGATCAACGCCACCATTGACACCCTGGAGAAAAGCGGCGCGACCATGCTGACCGCCTCGCAGGAGATCAACTCCACCAGCCACCAACTGGCGGAGGGCGCCGCGGAACAGGCGGCATCCCTGGAGGAAACCTCCTCGTCCCTGGAGGAAATGGCCGCCATGACCCACCGGAACTCGGAAAACGCCCACCAGGCGGAGAATCTGGTGCGGGAAACCAATGTCACCATCGGCCATGCCGGCGATTCCATGCAACGGCTGACCGTTTCCATGGAAGACATATCCAGGGCCAGCGAAGAAACCAGCAAGATCATCAAGACCATCGACGAAATCGCCTTCCAGACCAACCTGCTGGCCCTGAACGCGGCGGTGGAAGCGGCGCGGGCCGGCGAAGCCGGAGCGGGCTTCGCGGTGGTGGCCGACGAGGTGCGCAACCTGGCCATGCGGGCCGCCGATGCCGCCAAGAACACCGCGACCCTGATCGAAGGGACCGTGACAAAGGTACGCAACGGTTCCGAACTGGTGACCGAGACCAACGACTCCTTCGGCAAGGTTGCCGAGGCCTCGGGCCGGATCAACACCCTCATCAGCGAGATCGCCACCGCCTCTCGCGAACAGGCCAACGGCATCGGGCAGATCAACAAGGCGATCGGCCAGATCGACGCGGTCACCCAGCGGACCGCGGCCAGCGCCGAGGAATCCGCCTCGGCCTCGGAGGAGATGAGCGATCAGGCCCGGCGCATGAAGGATATTGTCGGCAGCCTGGCGGCCCTGGTCTCCGGCGAGGCGGGAGGCCAGGCCCTCACGGCCGCCGCCCGGGCGGGCGGTACGCCCGAACTGCTGCGGCCGCCGCTGCGCAAACAGGCGATCCGGCCGCAATTGACCGCCCCCCCGGCCAAAACGGCATCCGCAGGCCAGGAGGAGGAATTCACCGACTTCTAGCCATCCGGACCGTGTTACGGCCCACGCAAAGCCCTTGCCAAGCGCAGGGGCTTTTTTTCTCCTCGATGGAGAGAAACCCGATAACCAGCCACCTGCCGAGAACCATCCATGCTCAATCACAAGCTCGTGTTGCCGGAACACCTCAACCAGTACGGCGTGACGGTCTTTGCCAACGACACCCATACCGGCGCCGAGGAGGCGGTTTTTTCCACCACGGTGACCTTCGTGCGGATCGACCGGAGCGGCCACAAGCTGCCGTTGCGCTGAAGGACGGCCATGCAGCTCGACGTTCCCTTCGTTGCCCATCGCCCCTATGCCGAATTCCTGCAGGGCATGGCGGAACGGCTCGGCGCGCTTCATTTTGCCCTGCCGCTGCCGGCGGCGCTCGATAGCCGCAATCTCCCGCACCGGGAGGATCTGGCGGCGCTGAACGAGCTTCTCGCCCTGCTGCCAGGCCCACGCAAACACGCGCTCCTGAACAGCCGCTTCTACAGCCCGCACCTCTACAGCTCGCCGGCGATGCTCGCCCCCCTGCAGGCTGCCCTGCGCAGCCTGCACGAGGCCGGCAACCTGGATGGCGTCGTCTTTGCCGATCATTACCTTCTCCAGGCCCTGGGCCGCGCCGACCCGCAACTCTGCGGCCAGCTTGCGGCGATCCCCAGCGTCAACGCCATGCTGGACCGCTTCGACAAGATCGCGGCCCAGCTCGAACTCATTGGCGCCACCCCCTTCCGCCCGCCGAGTCAGCTCGTGCTGGATCGCTCCCTGAACCGCGACCTGGCCGGACTTGCCGAGGTGAGCCGCCGCTGCCGGGAGGCCTGGCCGGAAACCCGGCTCGCGCTCCTGGCCAACGAGGGTTGCCTTGCCCACTGTCCATTCAAACCGGCCCACGACGCGCACATCGCCCTGGCCAACATGGAGGGCCATCGCGACATCGGGCTGCTGAATTCGACCCTGGGCTGCATCGACTTTCTGGCCGCCCGCCCGGCCCGCCTCTTCAAATCCCCCTTCATCCGGCCGGAGGATCAGCATCACTACGCGGCCCATGCGGACCAGATCAAGCTCTGCGGCCGCACCCTCGGCCCCGCCTTTCTCCGCCGGACAGTGGGCGCCTACGCCGCCGGCCGCCACACGGGCAACCTTCTCGACCTCTTCGACACCATGGAATGGCTGGCCCGACGCATCGCGATCCCGAACGAGGAGATCCCGGCCGATTTCCTCGCCACCGTCACCGCCTGCACCAAGGAGTGTGAATCCTGCGGCTCCTGCGACCGCCTTTATGCCGCCCTCGCCAGGCCGCTCCCCCTGGCCCTCCCTGACCTGCGCCCTTAGCGCGCGCCCAAAAACCTCCGGATTTTCCAGCCATTTTTTTCTTCGGAACCGTCCGGCCCCGTGGTACAGTACATGGTCGAAAAGGAATGCTGGCGGCCGCGGGGGGCCGCTGCCAGCCCCGCATCAAACCGCCACGGACACCGCCACATGACCGAGATCGACTTCAACGCCCAGCGGCTGGACCACGCCAAGAAGATCGTGAGCAAGATCACGCTGCCGGCCCAGCCCGCCATCGTCATCGAGATCAACAAGGAGATGCGCGAGGAGCACCCCCACTTCTCCCGCATCGCCAACCTGGTGGCCCAGGACGCCTCCATGAGCGCCAAGGTCATCAACGTGATCAACTCGCCCTTCTTCGGCCTGGCCCGCAAATGCGAGTCCATCGTCAAGGCGCTTTCGCTCATGGGCCTCGAGAACTTCAAGAAGGTGGTGCTCACCGCCTGCCTGCAAGACGCCATGGGCGGCAGCAGCGAGTCGGACAGGGTCTTCTGGGACCACTCGCTGCACACCGCGGTGGCGGCGGAGGCCCTGGCCAAATCGGTGCGCGGCATCCTCGCCGCCGAGGGCATCACCCCGGACATGGCCTACATGACCGGCCTCTTCCACGACTGCGCCATCCCGCTGCTCCTGAAACGAAGCGCCGCCTACCTGCCCTTCACCAACTACGCCCTGAGCCACAAACGGGACATCATCCAGGAGGAGGACAAGCTCGTCGGTTCGGACCACTGCGTGGTGGGCGGGCTGCTGGCCAAATCCTGGTCGCTGCCCGAACCGGTCTGCAAGACGATCATCCACCACCACACCACCGACCTCTCCAAGCAGGGGCCGGTGCCGCACAAGCTCATCGCCCTGCTCAAGATCGCCGACTACATCGCCTACACCTTCGGCTACTCCATCGGCCGGGTGGACCATATCATCGAGGGGGAGTGGGATCCGGAGGAGTGGGCCGAACTGAACGAGGCGGTGCTCGCCGAGGTGCACCTCGGCACCGACGACCTCATCGACATGAAGAGCCAGATCTTCGATCAGCTCGCCGAGCAGTAGTCGCCGGCCGCCGGATCGTTTTTCGCAAAAAAGACGGCGGCCCGTTCCATGGCCTGATCCATGGTCTCGCTCGACTGGACTGCCGCGGCGAGGCGCAGGCCAAAGGGATAGTTCCTGGCAAAGTAGTGGCTGAACTCCTTGAGCCGCCCCAGGCGCCGCTCCGGCGGGAAATTCTCTTCGAGATTGGCGACGAAGCGGAAATAGACCGCTGGCCGTGAAAAGGCAGGAGCCTCCCCCTCCCAACCATAGAGTTCCTTGGCGATCTCGGCAAAGAGCCAGGGCTGCTGCGCCGCAGCCCGGCCGAGCATCAACCCGTCCGCCCCCGATTCCGCCAGGCAACGCCTGGCATCGGCCAGCGAGGCAATGCCGCCGTTGGCGATCACCGGAATCTT
>JBFLYY010000123.1:0-2786 GCA_040756495.1 Thermodesulfobacteriota bacterium
GGGTCAACGTGGTGCCGGTCAGCCTGATGCTGGCCCAAGGGGCGCTGGAGTCTTCCTGGGGCGGCTCCCGGTTCGCCTCCGAGGGCAACAACCTCTTTGGCGTCTGGTCCTGGAGCAACACCGGCATGGTGCCCCTGCGGCGCGAGGCCGGCAAGCGGCACACGGTGGCGATGTACGACACCATCCTCGATGCGGCCCGTTCCTATCTCCTGATGATTAACCGCCAGGCCGCCTACCGCGAGTTCCGTGCCATGCGCGAGCAGACCATGAACCCGCTGCAACTGGCCAACGGCCTGCTGCGCTATTCCGAACGACGGGATGAATACGTGGCCGACCTCCAATCCTTTATTCAGCAGAACGGTCTCCAGCAGTACGATGGCTGCGTACTCTCGGCCGGAGTCAACCGGGAGGCCAAACCCCTCAAGATGGCCAGCCTGATCTCCTTCTAAATGGCGCGGATTCCCTGCTGTTGCTGGCGGTTGTGGCTGGCGCTTCTGCTGCTGGCGCTGGCTTTCCCCGCCGCCGGCAGCGATGCCGGTCCTTCCCCGGCCGCCGCAGGAGGGGGCAGCGCCACTGTCCTCATCTACCACCATTTCGGCGACAGCCGCTATCCCACCACCAACGTGGACATGGCGGCCTTCCGCCAGCAGCTTGCCCACCTTGCCAGCGAGCGCTATCACGTGATCCCCCTGGCCGAATTGGTCAAACTGCTGCGGGAGAAAAAGCCGCTGCCGGAAAAGACCGCAGTCATCACCATCGACGACGGCTACCGCACCATCTACACCAATGCCTGGCCGCTCCTCAAGCAGTACGGCTTCCCCTTCACCGTCTTTCTCTACGTCGAAGGGCTGGAGCGAGGCTACAGCAATTATCTCACCTGGGCCCAGGTGAGGGAGATGCAGGGTGCCGGGGTCGATTTTCAGGACCACAGCTACTTCCACCACCGTCTGGCTAATCGTCCCGGCATCGTCGATGAAGCGGGCTGGCGGGCCTGGATCCGCGACGATCTCGCCAAGGGTCGCCAGGTGCTCACTGCCCGCCTTGGCCGCGCCCCCCGCTTTTTTGCCATCCCCTACGGTCAGTACAATACCCTGGTGATCGACGAGGCGAAAAAGCTGGGTTACGAGGCGATCCTCACCCAGGACGGCGGCGCGGTGGGGAGCGCGACCGATCCTCTGTTGCTGCCGCGCGAACCGATCCTCGGCCGCGAATGGGCCACCATGCCCCACTTCCGGGAGGTACTCGCCCGGGTCGATCTGCCGCTTGCTTCCCTGGAACCGGGGATTGCCCCCCTGACCAACCGCACCCCCGCCCGCATCGGGGCGCGCCTGCTTCAGCCGGAACGCTACGAGCCCGAGAGTTTCGGCATCTACGTGAGCGAACGGGGGTGGGCCAAGGCCCGTCTGCAGGACGGGGTGGTGGCCATTCCCAACCAGCGGCCGCTCGCCCGCCCCATGAATCGGGTGATGGTGAGTGCCAGGGAAAAGGCGACCGGCAGGACCGCCGTGCGTTTCTGGATGCTCATGGCCCCTTAAGCGGACTGGTCATGCCGACCATCGACGGCGCATACGGCGAGGGTGGTGGCCAGGTGCTGCGGACGGCCCTGACCCTTGCCGTCCTCACCGGTCAACCCCTGCGACTCGTTCGTATTCGCGCCAACCGCCGGAACCCCGGCCTGGCCCCCCAACATCTCACCACGGTGCTCGCCCTGGCCGCCATCTGCAACGCCGAGGTGGAGGGGGCTTGTCTGCACGCCACCGATCTCTCCTTCGTGCCCCTGGCCTCGCCAGCGGGAGGCGAATACACCTTCGACGTGGCCGCGGTCGCCGGCCGGGGCAGCGCCGGTTCCGTGACGCTCATCGTGCAGAGCCTGCTGCTGCCTCTCGCCCTTGCCGCCGGGGAGAGCCATCTCCGGCTGCTGGGCGGCACCCACGTGCCATGGAGCCCGCCCGCCGAGTATCTCGCCGAGGTCTATCTGCCCCATCTGGTCAGGTGCGGGATCGACGCCACCGTTGCCGTGGAGCGGTGCGGCTTCTACCCGCACGGCGGGGGGGTGCTTTCGGCGCATATCAAGGGAGGCGCCATCCTGCGCCCGATTGCCCTGGAGACACGGGGCGACCGGCCATCTCTTGCCGCCACCGCGGCGGTGTGTCGCCTGCCGGCCGGGATCGGCCAGCGGCTGCTCGACCGGCTGGAGCAGAATCTGGGCCGCCAGGGTCTTACGTTGTCCGACCGTACCCTGTTGTCTCCGCCAAGCGGTGGGCCTGGCGTCTATCTCTGGCTGCGGGCCGCATATGGACAGGGCGTCGCCGGTTTTGCCGCCCTCGGCGAGAAGGGGAAACCGGCGGAGATGGTGGCCGACGAGGCTGCCGCGCTCTTTGCCGGCCACCACGCCGCCAACGCCCCGGTGGACAGACAACTGGCCGACCAGTTGCTGCTCCCCCTGGCCGTGGCACCGGGCGTTTCCCGTCTCCGGGTGGCTGAGGTCACCCGCCACCTCCTCACCAACGCGTATGTGATCGGACAGTTTCTTCCTGGCTGTATCGAGGTGCACGGTCTGGAAGGAGGGCCGGGCCGGGTCGTGATCCACGGCGGTCTCCCGGCCCGCACCTGAAGCCCTCCGGTTCCGCTCTCCCTCCTTGTCTGGCCGGCTTGTCTGTCCGGTCAAATGATGATACCCTTTTAACAGCCCGTTGAAAAACGGGCTGTTGGCACCACAGGGATGTGGTGCCGAATTGTGCCGGCCCGAAAGGACCAGGAAATTCGCGAGATTGGTCAAAGCGCCT
>JBFLYY010000124.1:0-4884 GCA_040756495.1 Thermodesulfobacteriota bacterium
ACATGCTCAGGCTGTCGATCAGTCCGGCCCAAGAGTCGCCTTTGGTGGTTAGGATGATGTTCTTCCCCACCCGTTTGCTGTACATCTCATTGCTCTCAAACTGAAATTCCTCGGGAAGTTCCACCGCTTGGCATTTGCCGATCTTGAATATTCGCGCCGAGTTCATTGGAACCTCTTTGGGTGCTGTATAACCCTTCCTTGGTGCGAAAACAAAGTTTTTTGCGCCGGTGTTACGAAAGCCGCTGGCGCAAGGCTTCGTAGTCGGCCGGGGTGTCCATGTCGAGGAAGATGCCCTCATCATCGACGGTCAGGCGCGTTACCCGCTTCGGGTCTTTTTGGACGAGATCGCGCAGAATGGCGCCGGGCGTCAGTTCGTCGAGTATTGCCCGCGGGAAAAGGGTGGGGTGGCCTTGGCGGTTGTTGCAGGTGGGGATGAAGATGGCCTGCGGCGTGGCCACATGCGCCGCGCAGATGGCCTGCACCGTGGCCGGGGTGACCAGCGGGTGATCGACCAGTTGGATCAGCACCCCGGTGCAATCCGGCGGGAGCATGGCGAGGCCGGCGCGGACCGAGCCGGCCATGTCGGCCTCCGGCTCGCGGTTCCAGGCAATGGTGACCGGGAAGGCAGCGATGGCCTGCTGCACTGGCTCGCCGCCAGGGCCGAGCACGACCACCACTGGCCGCGCCGGGCCGGCGAGGAGGGAATCGAGACCGTGGTGGATGACCGGCTTGTCAGCCAGCGGCAGCAATTGCTTGCTGGTGCCCATGCGCCGGGAGAGGCCGGCGGCAAGCAACAGCGCTGCGATGCGCGTCTGCATTGGTTCTGCGAACCTGAATCATCTGGGCCACCACGCTGACGGCGATCTCTTCCGGCGTTTCGGCGGCGATGTCGAGGCCGGCCGGGGAGACGATCCGGCCGATGGCCTGTGGCGTGAACCCTTCCTGGCGGAGGAATTCCTCCATGGCCGTGCGTTTGCGGCGACTGCCCAGAACCGCGATGTAGCGGGCATCCGTGGCCAGTACCTCTTTGACGGCAAGAAAATCCTGCTGGTGGTCGCTGGTGGCGACCAGAATGTAGGTGTGGTGGTCGGCGCGACCGAGGAGCCTTTTGAGGTCGCCGTCCTTGCCGATGAGGCTTACCAGGAAGCCGGCCTCGCCGGCGGCGCGGCTCACCGCCCTGCCGACGTGGCCGTCGCCTATGACGAGGCAGTGGGGCGCCGTGACCAGCGGTTCGAGATAGATCGTCACCTCGCCGCCGCAGACGCCGCCATGCGCCTCGGTGAGGTTGAAGGCAAGGGTGCGGGGCGTGTTTTCCCGCAACACCTCGCCGGCGGCCGCGATGGTGTCGGTCTCGATCTTGCCGCCGCCAACGGTGCCCCTGCTGCCGCCGTCGCCATAGATCACCATCTTGGCCCCGGCCTTGCGGGGCGAGGAGCCGCGGCTGGCGATCACCGTGGCGAGCACCGCCGGCCGCCGCTCCTTCTTGATGTGGACGATCTCCTCGTAGAGCGCCAGGTCATCCATGGGGTTGCCTACTTTTTCTTCTTCTTGCCGGCCTTGGCTTTGCCAGCCTTGGCCTTGGCGGCCTTGGGCGCGGGAGCGGGCGGCGCCAGCGTGAGCGGCATGGTCCGCAACCTGGTCTTGGTGGCGGCGAAGACCGCGTTGGCAATGGCCGGGGCAATGGGCGGCACGCCGGGTTCGCCGATGCCGCCGGGTTTCTCCTTGCTCGGCATGATGTGTACTTCGATGGCCGGCATCTCGGCCAGGCGCGGCATCTTGTAGTCGTGGAAGTTGCTCTGTTCCACCCGGCCGTTTTTCAAGGTGATGGCGCCATGGAGGGCCGCCGCCATGCCGAAGTAGATGGCGGACTGCATCTGGGCCGCGATGGTGTCGGGGTTCACGGTCTGGCCGCAATCCACGGCGCAGACCACGCGCGGTACCTTGATCGTGTTGTTCTCCACGATCACCTCGGCCACCTGGGCCACGATGGAGCCGAAGGATTCGTGGATGGCAAGCCCTTGGGCCGTGCCCTTTGCCGGCTTGCCCCAGCCCGCTTTCTCGGCGAGCAGGTCAAGGAGCGCGATCTGGCGCGGATGTTCGGCAAGGAGCTGCTTGCGGTAGGCAAGCGGATCCTGGCCCGCGGCCACGGCCAACTCGTCGATGAAGCACTCCTTGACAAAGGCGGTGAAGGAGTGGCCCACCGAGCGCCACCAGAGAACCGGCACCCCCGGGGGCGCCATCTGGTATTCGACCTGGAGATTGGGCACCGCGTAGCTCAGATCGGAGATGCCCTCCACCGCGGTCTGGTCGATGCCCTCCTTCATCATCGCCTCTTCGAAGGGGGTGCCCTTGACGATGGACTGGCAGACGATGCGCTGCTGCCAGGCGGCCGGCAGGTTGTCGGCGCCCAGGGCGGCCTGGATGGCATGGTAGGCCCTGGGGCGGTAGTAGCCGCCGCGGATGTCCTCCTCCCGGGTCCAGATTACCTTGACCGGCGCCTGCATCGCCTTCGAGACCTGCACCGCCTCGCGCACGAAGTGGCTGTCGCCCACGGCCCGGCGGCCGAAGCCACCGCCGAGGAAGGTGGTGTGCAGCTTGATCTTTTCCGGCGCGAGACCGGTGACCTCGGCGGCCGCGTTGCGGTCCAGGGTCTGCATCTGGGTGCCGACCCGGATCTCGCAGCTGTCGGCGCGGACGTCGGCCACGCAATTGAGCGGTTCCATGGGCGCGTGGGCCAGATAGGGCATCTCGTAGGTGGCCTCGATCTTCTTGGCGGCCGCGGCCAGGGCCGCGGCGGCATCCCCGCGGTTGGTCGCCACCAGCCCCGGTTTTTGCGCCAGGGCTTGGTATTCCTTGCCCTGGGCCGAGCTGTCGAGTTTGGCCAGGGCGCCCTCGTCCCAGGTCACCTTGAGGGCGTCGCGCCCTTTTTTCGCGGCCCAGAAACTCTCCGCCACCACGGCCACGCCGCTATCCACCGGCACCACCTCTTTCACGCCCGGCACCGCCTTGGTCGTCTCGGCGTTGAAGTCCTTCAGCTTGGCGCCGAAGACCGGCGGCCGGGCGATCACCGCGGTGAGCAGGTTGGGGAGTTTGACGTCGATGCCGAACTCGGCGGTGCCGTTTGTCTTGGCCTTGCTGTCGAGCCGCGGCCGCGGTTTGCCGATGACCTTGAAGGCCGTGGCCGGTTTGAGCGGCACCTGCTTGGGCGGCTGGAGCTTTGCGGCCGCGCCGACCAGGGTACCGTAGGAGAGGGTCTTCTCGCCCTTGGGATGGATGACCTTGCCCGCTTCGGCCCTGCACTGGTCGGGCGGCACGTCCCAGATCTGGGCCGCGGCCTGGATCAGCATGGTGCGGCCGGCGGCGCCGGCGGAGCGTAACTGGTCCCAGGTCGAGCGGATGCTGGTGCTGCCGCCGGTGCCCTGCAGGCCGTTCCACTGGGTGTGGTTGTACTCCGGCGCCACCGGGGCGGCCTCGACCTTGATTTTCTGCCAGTCCACCTCCAGCTCCTCGGCGATCAGCATGGGCAGCGAGGTGTAGACCCCCTGACCCATCTCCGACTTGTTGACGAAGAAGGTGACGGTCTCATCCGGCGCGATCTGGATGAAGGCATTGGCCTTGAAGGGGCCGGTGGCGGGCGGGATGACCTCTTTTTTCTGGCAGCCGGGCAGATAGAAGCCCAGCACCAGGCCGGTGCCGAGCAGCGCCCCGTTCTTGCAGAAGTCGCGACGGCTGCAGTTGAAGATGGCGCTCATTGCTTCCCTCCTGTGGCAGCGGTGGTGGCGGTGGCTGCCGGCGCGGCAGCGGGAGTGGCCGGAGGCGGTGCCGGCGTGGCGGCGGTGGCGGGAGTCGCCTTGGCCGCGCGGTGGATGGCGCTGCGGATGCGCGGGTAGGTGCCGCAGCGGCAGATGCCGGTCATCTCCTTGTCGATGTCGGCGTCGGTCGGTTGCGGGAATTTGGCCAGGAAGGCGGTGGCCTGCATGATCTGGCCGGGCTGGCAGTAGCCGCACTGCGGCACCTCCTCGGCGACCCAGGCGGCCTTGACCGGATGATTCTCAGGCAACCCCTCGATGGTGGTGATCTTCTTGCCCGACGCCTCCTGTACCGGCACCTGGCAGGAGCGCACCGCCTCGTTGTCGATGTGCACCGTGCAGGAGCCGCACTCGCCGATGCCGCAGCTGTACTTGGTGCCGGTGAGCTGGAGTTGGTCGCGCAGCACCCACAGGAGCGGGGTGTCGGGCGCGACGTCCACCTCGAAGGTCTTGTCGTTGACAATGAGTGAGATCATGGAAATTCCCCCTGAAGTTGAAGAGAGCGAACGGTTGTCGGTCGGGAGTGGCGGTCGCCACCGGTCCGTGGCCGCGGAATCAGCATATCACCATCACGTTACGTGGGGCAAAATCCCCTGTCAAGGGGGGATGTGAAAATGAGCGGTCGAAAAAACCGTCGCCCATCGGGCCGCGGGGAGGGCTCACGGCCGGAGAACGCTCGCGGCCGCGGCGGAGCGCATTCCGGTTGCAGGGGCGCGGGGCTGGAAAGTCGTTGCGCTGCAGCGGGGTTTTTTTGTAAGGTGGGAAAAATTTGTCGCGCCGCTTGGCGCCGCGACCACAGTGACCTTAACGGAATGAATGGAGACGACGATGCAGAAGATGGTCAAGTACATGAGTGTTCTCGTGATTGGTGCCTTGTTGCTGGTTGATCTTTCCGTGCCGACCATGGCGCAGGCGCAGTTGATCGCCACCGATGCCGTGATCGCGGCCCGGGCGGCGGAGGCGAACCGGGACCGGGTTACGGCCTTCCTGAAGCGCGAGGATGTGCGGCAGGTCATGGTGGAGCAGGGGGTTGACGTTGCCGAGGCAGAGCGGCGGGTGGCCAGCCTTTCCGATG
>JBFLYY010000125.1:0-7202 GCA_040756495.1 Thermodesulfobacteriota bacterium
TTCGCTCAACTGGGTCATGGCCTGGTTGGCCGCCATGATCTCCTGGACGACCTCCCTGATCTGGGCGTCGGCCCGTTGCGCCTCGTTGGCGTTCTCCATGGTCAGGGCCGCCACCCCCTCCAGGGCATGCACGGTCTGTTCGAGGGCAGCCGCCTTGCGGGTCACGGTCCCGGCCAGGGACTTGCTGGCCGTGCGGACCTGATAGGTCGTGCTGTCGATCTTTCCCGCCAGGTTGTCCAGGGTGCCGGAGGCCTCCTGGAGAAAGCCCTTCAGGGCCCTGCCGGTGGCCAGGCAGGCGGCAAGAGCGATGAGGAGGGTGGCGGCGAGGCCGCCGACTTGCTGGCGGCTTGCGGCGGCGAGGGCCGGATGCGGCGGCGCGTTGCCGGCCGGGGAGGCGTGCGCCCGCGCTGTCCCGTTTTGGGAAAAGGAGAGGAAGAGTCCGGTCTGGATGGCGAGGATGGCGCCGAAACAGAGAAGAAGGGTGAGCAGAATCTTGCGGGTAATGGTCATCGCGGTCCCTCGGTTGCCAGGTTGTTGTCTCGCGGAGTGGTGCGTGCTCCGCCTGGTCGGTTTTTGTCAGCCCGTTGCAAAAATCATCCCTGGCTTTTGCAACTGTCGGTTGGCCAAAGGCGCTTTGGCCAACCTCGCGAATTTCCTGGCCCTTTCGGGCCGGCACAATTCGGCACCACCTCCCTGTGGTGCCAACAGCCCCTTTTCCAATGGGCTGTCAAGCAAGGACAATGCCATCCGCTACCATTCGGAAATCAAAGGAAAAACCCGGTTGTTAAGTAATAAATTGAATTCCAATTTTGTGATTTTCGCGGGAATGGCCGCCAAGAATGTAAGAAATGCCGGGTGGCGGGTGGCGGCATGGCGTGATCCGCTCCGGGTCGGGGGTGGCGAGAGAGATCCGGTGCTGCGATTTTCTTTTACTTTTTGATTTACAATCAGCCCCCTTCTTTGCCAGACTTGAACCAAGGCGCGATTCGTTGTCCCCCAAACCAGGCCCGGAGGCGTTGCATGGATCTGAAGCAGTGGTCGTTGCGTGGCAAGATTGTCGGTATCGGCGTGGTCCTGCCGACGCTTCTCATCGTGGTGCTGGTGAACCTCTATGCCCGCGAGTCCCGGGAACGGACGGTGCGCGCCTTTGTCGACAAGGCGCGGGCCATCTGTCTCACCGCCGAATCGACCCGGCAGGAGATGGAGACCAAATGGGCCCTCGGGCTCTTCACCGCCGAGCAGCTCAGGGATTATGCGGCCCAGGGGCAGCGCGACAAGGTGCTGGCCGCGGTGCCGGTGGTGAGCGCCTGGAACGCCGCGATGCGCAAGGCGGAGGAGGGGGGCTACGTCTTCAAGGTGCCCAAGTTCTCGCCGCGCAACCCCAAGAACGCCCCGGACCCGATCGAGGCCGAGGCCCTGCGCCACATGGAGGAGAAGAACCTCGACGACCACTACGTCATCGACCCGGCCATGAACGCGGTGCGCTACTTCCGGGCGGTGAAATTGAGCGAGACCTGTCTGCTCTGCCACGGCGACCCAGCCACCTCGGAGACCCTCTGGGGGAACAACACCGGCACCGACCCCACCGGCGGCCCCATGGAGAACTGGAAGGCCGGCGAGATGCACGGCGCCTTCGAGGTGATCCAGTCCCTCGACGCGGCCGATCAACAGCTCCATGCCTCCATGGTCAAGGCCGGCCAGATCGTGGTGGCCGGGCTCGTCCTGATGGCGGTGCTCTTTGCCACCCTCATCGTCCGCATCGTCAGCAATTCGGTAATCAAGCCGATCCGCCGGATCATCGCCGACCTGAGCCGCGGGGCCATCAACCTGCTCGACGCCTCCAACCAGATCTCCTCGTCGAGCACCGCCCTGGCCGAGGGCGCCCAGCATCAGGCCTCAAGCCTCGAAGAGACCTCGGCCTCGCTGGAGGAGATGTCCTCCATGACCAAGCAGAACGCCGAGAACGTCACCCAGACGAGCCGCATGGCGGAAAGCGCCAGGGAGTCGGCGGAAGAGGCCCAGCGCAGCATGGGGAAGATGAACGAGGCCATCGGCAGCATCAAGAAATCCTCCGACGAGATGGCGGCGATCATGAAGACCATCGACGAGATCGCCTTCCAGACCAACCTGCTGGCGCTCAATGCGGCCGTGGAGGCGGCGCGGGCCGGCGAGGCCGGGGCAGGATTCGCCGTGGTGGCGGAAGAGGTCCGGTCGCTGGCCCTGCGCAGTGCCGAGGCCGCCCGCCTCACCTCGAACCTCATCGAGGAGTCCCAGCGCAACGCCGACAACGGCGTGGCCTCCTCGGCCGAGGTGCACGAGATTCTGGCGCAGATCGTCGAACGGGTGCAGAAGGTGAGCGGCCTGGCCCACGAGATCGCGGTGGCCAGCGGCGAGCAGGCCCAGGGAGTGGAGCAGATCAGCATCGCCGTTTCCGAGGTGGACAAGGTCACCCAGGCCAATGCCGCGGTCTCCGAGGAGTCTGCCTCGGCCAGCGAGGAACTCTCCGGCCAGGCCAAGGAGTTGAACAGTCTGGTCCGGATGCTGGGCGAGATCGTCGGCGTCGGCCCGGCCGCGGCTGTTGCACGGCCCGCGGCGCGGGGAGGCAAGGGGCCGCTCGCTGCCCCGCCCAAGACGCCGTCGCCGCGTCCGGTCGCCCACAAGGGCGTGACCGCGGCTGCCGGGAAGAAGGCGGCTTCTCCGGGAAAGAAGAAGCCGGAGGCGGTGATCCCCCTCGCTGAGGAGGAGTTCGAGGACTTCTAGGCGGGAATGGTCCGCCTGGGGAAGAAAAAAGGCGATAGGCCGCGGGGCCTATCGCCTTTTTGCATGGCGGGAAAGTGAGGGGCGGCGCTCAGGAAAGCTGACCCATGATCGCCTCGGAGACCTCGGGAATCGACGGCCGTCCGTCCACCGGGAGTACCTTGGTGTTGCCGCCCAGTCCCTTGAAGTAGTTGACCGCGGCCATGGTGCCGGTCTTGTCGTCGTAGTAGATGTCGTGGCGCTTGTCGATGGCGGTGTCGTCCTGGTCGTCGGCCCGGGTCTTCAACTCGCCGCCGCACACCCGGCAGACCAGCTTGCCGTCTTTTTCCACCGGCTTGATGGCGTCGAAGGCGATGTGGTTCGGGTGGTTGTTGTCGTTGACGCAGAGACGGCGGCCGGTGATGCGGAGCTTGGCCACGTCGCGGGGCAGCACGATCTCGATCACGTAGTCGAGGGCGATGCCGGCGTCCTTCAGGGCCTTGGCCAGGGTCTCGGCCTGCACCTTGTTGCGCGGGAAGCCGTCCAGGAGCCAGCCGCTCTTGCAATCGGATTCCTTGAGGCGGTCGAGGATCATGGGGATGGTGATGTCGTCGGGAACCAGGTCGCCGCGGTCGATGTACTCCTTGGCCTTCTTGCCCAGCTCGGTGCCGCCGCCGATGTTCTTGCGGAAGATGGCGCCCGATTCGATGTGGGGGAAGTTGTACTTCTTCTGGACAATGGCGCCCTGGGTGCCCTTGCCGCTGCCGTTCGGTCCGAAGATGAGAATGTTCATGGTCAACTCCTTTCTGCGTTATTGGTTTATTCCGGAAAAAGGCGGAACAGGATACGCGCAAGGTGGCGCCGCAGGCCGGACAACGGCTGGCCGCAACGCATGAAACGGAAGGACTATAAACCAATTGGTGAGGGATGCCAAACAAAAAGAACAGGAAAATGAGGCGCGGTTCAGTGCGGTTTTGGCGGAGGGACAGGGAGTTGGCGGTGGGGTGCGCGGAGGAGGGCGCGCCCGGTCAGCCGGCGGTGTAGCGGGTGCAGAAGTCGCGCACCAGGGCGTGGCGTTCGGCAAGCAGCAGCCGGAAATAGAAGGGACTCTGCATCAGAACCCGAATGGCTTCCCGCGGTGTCATGGTCGGACCCTCCCCGCCGGTTGCGGCCATCTCCGGACGAGCGGCCGGTTAGTTGTCTCATCGGCAGGCGCGGCGGAAAACTTGAAAAGGGGCCGTGCCGGCCGGCCTGAGTCATCATAACGCTGGAAATACATTGAAGAATATGCTTAGAATAAAAGCGGTGTCTTCGGGGATGGCCCGGGTGCATCGCTGAACCGGGAACGGGGGCGGGAATGGGAGGAAGCGGGTTGAGCAGAATCGTGGTGAGCGTCCTCCTGCTGCTGCTCATCCTTCTTCTCGGCACGGCCGGCTACATGGCGATCGAAGGGGCACCCTTCCTCGACAGCATGTACATGACCGTGATTACCATCGCCTCGGTGGGCTACGGCGAGGTCATCCCGCTCAGCAAGGCCGGCAGGATCTTCACCATGTGCCTGATCCTGGGGGGCGTGAGCTTCGTGCTCTATCTGGTCGGCGAGATCACCAACGCCGTGGTGGAAGGCGGGCTGCGCCGCATCCTCGGGAGGAACAACATGGAGAAGAAGGTGGCGGGCCTCAAGAACCACTACATCGTCTGCGGCTTTGGCCGGATCGGCAAGGTGATCTGCAAGGCGCTCCAGGACAACCACCTGCCCTTCGTGATCGTCGAGAACGATGCCCAGGAGCTGCAACAGATCAACGATCTGGGCTTCCTGGCCCTGGAGGGCAACGCCTCCAGCGACGAGACCCTGCTCAAGGCAGGGATCAAGCAGGCCAAGGGGCTCATTGCCGTGGTCTCCTCCGATGCCGACAACGTCTATATCGTGCTTTCCGCCAGGGGATTGAATCCCGACCTGTACATCATGGCGCGATCGAGCGGCGCCGAAGGCACCGAGACCAAGCTGCTGCGGGCCGGCGCCGACAAGGTGATCTCGCCCTACTACATCGGCGCGGTCCGCATGGCGCAGATGATCATGCGGCCGACGGTGGTCGATTTCCTCGACCTCACCGTGCACGGCGGCGAACTGGGTCTGCGCCTCGAGGAGTTGCAGGTCTCCGAGCGCGCCTCCTTCGTCAACATGACCCTGATGAGTTCCAACATCCGCAAGAAGCACGACCTCATCGTGGTGGCCATCAAGCGGGAACACGGGGAGATGCTCTTCAACCCCACGCCCGACACCGAGATCCTGGCGGGCGACATCCTCATCGTCCTCGGGGAGTACAAGAGCATCAAGGCCCTGGAGCAGGAACTCTGACCCGTCGGCGGCTTGAGTTTTGCCGTTGCCGGCCGATACGGAGAGCAGGAAGAGAGAGCGGGCGTCACCGGGCGCGGAATCGCGGTGAGGGATCATGGTAAGCGAGAAACTGATCAAGAGCGGGGTGGAGATCCAGGACGACGCCTTCATCCTGAGGGTCTCCAAGGACCATCTCATGGCCATTGCCGTGCCCAAGGACGCCAAGGCCGGGGCCGGCTTCAACATGCAGCTCCTGAACCACGAACTCACCGAGCACGGCGTGGTGCACGGCGTGCTGCCGGAACCGGAGCGGCTGCCCGACGGTTCCTACTGCGTGGCCAGGGGCGACGCCCCGGTGCCCGGCGAGGATGCCAAGGTCAAGCTCCACGTCAAGCCCTCCATGGCCCGCTCCCCCAAGATGAAGGAGGGAAGCAAGGATCAGGCGGATTTCCGCGAACTCGGCATCATCGTCAACGTGGCCAAGGACAAGCTGCTGCTCGAAAAGATGGCGCCCACCACCGGCAAGGCGGGCAAGGACGTCTTCGGCACCGGCATTCCGGCCAAGGCCGGCAAGGACCGCAAGCTGAAATGCGGCACCGGCGTCTATCTCTCCGAGGACGAGACCAAGATCTTTTCGAAATTCGACGGCAAGTTCCTCATGGCCGACGGCAAGCCCTCGGTCTTCGAGGAGCACGTGGTCAAGGGCAACCTCGATCTTGCCGTGGGCAACGTTGCCTTCGGCGGCGCCAACCTCGTCATCCAGGGCGAGGTGCTGCCCGGCTTTACCGTCAAGTGCCGCGGCAACATCATCATCCAGAAGGGGATCACCAACTCCTATGTCATGGCCGGCGGCAACCTCACCGTGGTGGGCAGCGTGGTCGGCGAGCAGACGGTGCTGCGGGCCAAGGGCACCGTCACCGTGGATTTCATGGAGAACGGCGCCCTGGTCGAGACCGCCAGCGACCTCGTGGTCAACGACTACATCGTGCAGTGCCGGGCCATGGTCGGCAAGAATCTGGTGGTCAAGGGCAAGGAGAAGGGGGTGGTGATCGGCGGCAATTACATTGTCGGCGGCTCCATGTTCGTCAAGGAACTGGGGGCCGAGGCGGAGATCACCACCACCGTGAGCGTCGGCATCGTGCCCTCGCTCCAGGCGAAAAAGCAGCAGCTCGACAACGAACTCAAGCTCTGGTCGGACCGCCTGAACGAGATCATCAAGAACATCAGCACCCTGGAGAAGATGAAAAAGGAAATCGGCGCCGGCTTCCCGCCGGACAAGGCCGCTCTGCTCCAGAAGTACGCGGCGGCCATGCCCAAGGCCATGGAACGGGTCAACCACCTCACCGAGGAGACCAAGTCCATGGAGGAGGATCTGGAGCAGATGGTCAACGAGAACGTCTATGTGTACGGCAAGCTCTACCCCGGCGTGGTGGTGAACATCGGCAGCGTCACCCGGGTGATGACCTCCGAGGACGAGCGCTGCGTGATCTACTTCGACAAAGAAAGCCGCCAGATCTTCATCCGCAAGATGAGCAAGGACGAAACCGCCATGTTCGAGCGGCTCTAGTCCACCCCTTGCCGCCTCCTGGCGGAACATTCCGTCTCCCTGTTTTCTTTCCCCTCATTGTCTTCGTTGTCGTCGCCCCGCGAGATGGGCGGAAACCGCACCGTTGCCGGCGTTGCCGCGGCAGGAAAATCCCCCGTGAAAAAAAACAGACCTGGGACACTCTGTGTCCGATGTGGGGTGTTATGGTGGTCACAAAACCGGACAATCGATCCTGACTTTTGATTTGCGTTTGGGGCATTGGCTGGTAAGGTGATGCGGTGGCGAGAACGGAATGCCAGGACAATGCCCTTTGCCTTCACGGCAACATGGCGTGGCGATGCCCTCCAGCGTCTTGAACAGTGAAAGGGCCATCCGGGTCAACATCGAGATTATCAAGGCCTTTGTCAAATTAAGGAAGCTCCTTGTCCGGCATAAGGATCTGAAAAAGAAAATCGAGGAGTTGGAAAGCAGGTACGACGAACAATTCCGCGTGGTGTTCGAGGCAATCCGACAACTGCTTGCCGAAGACGAAAAACCCAAGAGGAAAGTCGGGTTTTGACAGAGGCGGGATGAGGGTGTTGT
>JBFLYY010000126.1:0-2611 GCA_040756495.1 Thermodesulfobacteriota bacterium
AGGTCGCCCGAGCAGAGGGCCACCACCCGGTAGGGGAGTTCCAGGAGCTGGAGCACCTCCTCGGCATCGGCCAGGAGGGAGGCAAGTTCGGCGTCCGACGTTTCCGGGGTGGTGAACTTCACCAGCTCCACCTTGTCGAACTGGTGCTGGCGGATGAGCCCCTTGGTGTCCTTGCCGTAGGAGCCCGCCTCGGAGCGGAAGCAGGGGGTGTAGGCGCAGTACTTGATGGGCAGCTCCTTCTCGCTCAGGGTCTCGTCGCGGTGGATGTTGGTCACCGGCACCTCGGCGGTGGGGATGAGCCAGAAATCCCACCCCTCGGCGCGGAAGAGATCTGCCGCGAACTTGGGCAGCTGGCCGGTGGCGGTCATGGAGGCGGTGTTCACCAGAAAGGGCGGCAGCACCTCGGTGTAGCCGTGCTTCTGGGTGTGCAGGTCGAGCATGAAGTTGATGAGCGCCCGCTCGAGGCGTGAGGCAAAGCCCTTCAAGACCGCGAAACGCGCGCCGGCGATCTTGGCGGCCCGCTCGAAATCAAGCGTCCCGTCCGCCTCGCCCAGCTCCCAGTGCGCCTTGGGGGTGAAGGAGAAGGAGGGAATCGTGCCCCACACCTTGACCTCTTTGTTGTCCGCATCGCTGGTGCCCTGGGGCACCGCATCGTGGCAGAGGTTGGGGATGCTCATCACGATCTCGCTGAGGGCCCCGTCCACCTCCACCAGTTTTTCTTCGAGTTCCTTGATCCGCTCGCCCATGGCGCGGGTGGCAGCCATGATCGTTTCCGCCTCGGCGTCCTTCTTCGCCTTCTTGAGCGCCCCCACCTCCTGGGACTGGGTCTTGCGCTGGTTGCGCAGCCCCTCCACCTCGACGAGCAGGTCGCGGCGGTTCTGGTCCAGGGCAATGAAGCGGTCCAGCAGGGCGAGATCCATGCCGCGCAGGCGGCATTTTTCTTTGACCAGGTCGATATGTTCGCGGATAAAGCGGAGTTCGTGCATGGGAGGAATCCTTATAAGGAACGTTTTGAAAAAAAACTCTGCAATTCTGACGAGTTGCTTTTGGTCTTTGTAGCACGCCGAGGCTGAGAACGCAAGGAGAAGGCCGGTGGGCAGGCGCACGGGGAGCGAAAAAAAAGCGCGGAAGGCAGAACCTTCCGCGCTGGGGGGATGGAGGAGTTCTCTCTGTCAGTTGACAGGGGTGACGACGCCGGAGCCTGTGCCGCTGAAGTCAGATCCGGCGATCTGGCCGGCGGCATCGCCATGGAAGTTGACGTTCACGTTGACCGGCGAACCGTCCTTGAGCAGTTGCGAGGCCTGGCCACCCGTGACGGTGGCTGCCCATTTGTTGTCAACCGTGTTCCAGTTCTGCATGTTCAGGTTGGCGGAAATGAGGCCGCCCAGGCCGCTGAGGGCGACGGATTGTCCGGTGGGGTCGGAGGCGACGGTGCCGCCCACGTTGCCCGAGGCCCAGATTTTTGCCATCTCGCCGCTCCGGTAGGCGAAGAAGGTCACGTCGTTCATGTGCGCCTCGGTGAAGACGGCGTTGGAGCCGCTCAGGTCGGCCCGGCCGACCTCGATGTTGGGGATGGAGAGGGCGGTGAGCTGGGCCCGTCCCGTCTCGGTGGCGGTCATCTCCAGGAACTTTCCGGTCTCGATGTTCACGCCCAGGGCCACGGCCTGCCAGCTGAGGTTGGTCGGGTCGAAGGAGCCGGCGATTTTGCCGCCGACCACGCCGGTGGTGGCGCGGTCGATATCCACCCAGCCGCCGGCCAGGGTGCCAACAATGTCGCCGTAGGCGGCGCCGCTTTCGATGACGGCGGTGCCGCTGGCAATGGCCTCGTACCGGAAGTTCGGATCACCATTTATGTTGAGGGCCGAACCGCTGATGACGGCACCCCATTCGGTATAGGAGTAGTCCGGGTTGGGGTTGTAGCCGGTGGTGCCGTCGAGGATGAGCATGAGGAGGCCCCAGTCCTGGCCGGGGATGCCCTGCCGCCAGCCTGCCATCTGGGTGGCGGTGAGGGTGCCCTGGCTGTCGAGTATGGTGCCGTCCGTGTCGGTCTGGATGAACTGGCCATCCACCGTGGCGGTGAGGGTGGGGTTGGTATTGGCCTGCAATTCGTTGTAGAAATCCGCCGGGGCAATGGTGATCCCCGTGGCAAGCGGAACCGGGGTCAGGGTTCCATCGGCCTCGAACATGGAACTGGAGGTTGTGGCCGGGAAGTAGGAGCCCAGGAGATCGCCGACCAGCACGCCGGCATTGCCGTCCGGATCGAGGTAGATGGCAGCAAGATAGCCGTTGATGTCGCCGTTGCGCCAGGAGCCCGCCACATAGCCGCCGAAAGCGCCCGCGCCATTGCCGTCCAGGTCGAAGGTGGTGTTGCTGCCGGTGGTCACGTCGTAGCTGTAGGTCACGTCGTGCCAGAGGTAGGGGGTGTCGATGGGATCGCTGGCGGAGTATTCGCCCATGAGCACCGCCTCCACGGGGCGGGTCTGCCAGTCTTCCCATTGATCCATGTACCACGGGCTCTCGGTGGTGCCGAGCAGGCCGGAGACATCTTCATAGTAGTCGAGATAGCCGCCAGCATCGGCAGAGAGGCCCCATTCAGGGCCGGGATAGAGGA
>JBFLYY010000127.1:0-2433 GCA_040756495.1 Thermodesulfobacteriota bacterium
CGCCTCCTGCCGCGGCGCCTGCCATGGCCCCCGGCATGATGGGCGGCATGGGCATGATGGGCCAGGGCGGCATGATGGGTGGGATGAAGGGCGGGATGAAAGGGGGCGGTATGGGCTCTGGCATGGGTATGATGGGCGGCCAGGGCGGCATGGGCATGATGGGCGGCGGCATGGGCTGCGGCATGATGGGCGGCGGCATGGGCATGGGCCAGGGGGTTCTGGACGAGCTTGGCCCGGAAGAGCAGCAGAAGTTCCTGGACGCCACCAGGGAGCTGCGCAAGTCGTTGCACGACAAGCAGTTCGAGTATGCCGAAGTCGCGCGTGACTCCAAGGCGAGCCGTCAGGAACTGCTCAAGAAGAGAAAGGAAGTATGGGACATCCAGCAGAAACTCCATGAAAAGGCGTGGGAGTTCCTGAAGTAAGGGCGCGAAGGCGGCAAGGCGGAAGATGTTTCCGCCTTGCCCTGTGGTTCCGGCCGGTGGCTTCCTGTCGGCTCGGCGGATCGGCCGTCGGTGGAGGCGATTCTGGCACGGGTGGCGCCGTAAGCGGATTTTCCGACAATGTGAGGGGGTGGACTAATGGGGTGACATATGTATAATGGTGGCATGGGTTGGGGTGGCGGTTTGTTCATGCTGCTGGTTTTCGTGCTGGTCGTCATCGGCGCCATCGCGGCGATTCGCTACTTTTTCGAACCTTGCGGCGGCAGGGAGTCTGCCCTGGACATCCTGAAGCAGCGTTATGCGCGAGGAGAGATTACCAAGGCACAATTCGAGGAGATGAAGAAAAAGATCGAGTAGAGCGGCAGCGGGCAGTAAGACCGGCCGCGGATTCGCCAGATTCCGGACCTGTCGCCCTCATCGCAGGGCGCAACAACAAAGGGGGTGGCATGAAGGTTGTCGATCCGGTTTGCCAGATGACCATCGAGGACCAGGACGCGGTTGCCACCTCGACCCACCAGGGCATTACCTACCATTTCTGTTCCAAATCCTGCAAGACAGAGTTCGATAAGAACCCCGCATCCTTTTTCGCGCCGTCGACGTCCATGCCTGCTGCCGACGTGGGTGCCGCGTCCGGTGGTACCATGGCCGAAACGGCCAGGGATCCGGTGTGCGGCATGACCGTTTCCCCGGCCAAGGCAGCCGGGGAGGCCGAATACGGCGGCAGGAAGTATTATTTTTGCAGCGACCGATGCCGGCAGAGATTTGAGAAGAACCCTGCACAGCATGGTGCGCCTCCGCCCCCCTCCCGGGGGGAGAGCCGGCATTCGCACGGCAGGGGGCACGGAACCCGTTATGCCTGCCCCATGCACCCCGAGGTGGTGCAGGATGGCCCCGGCGCCTGCCCCAAGTGCGGCATGACCCTCGAACCGTTGACCCCAACGGCTCCGGCGCCGGGCAAGACCGAATACACCTGCCCCATGCACCCCGAGGTGGTGCAGGATGGTCCCGGCACCTGTCCCAAGTGCGGCATGGCCCTGGAGCCCCGTTTCGCGGCGGCGGAGGAAGAGGCAAACCCGGAATACGAGGAGATGCAGCGGCGGTTCCTTGTCGGCGCGCTGTTCACTGCGCCGGTGGTGGCTATCGCCATGCGCGGCCTGATTCCCGGCGGCCGGCTTCTGGACGCGTTTGTCTCGGCCAGGAGTTACGAATGGCTGGAACTGCTGCTGGCGACCCCGGTGGTGCTGTGGGCCGGCTGGCCCTTTTATGTGCGGGGCGTGCAGTCGGTGGTCAACCGAAGCCTCAATATGTTCACCCTTATCGGACTCGGCGTCTCGGTGGCCTATGTCTACAGCCTGGCAGCGGTGCTGGTGCCCGGCATTTTCCCCGCTACCATGCGGAGCGCGGAGGGCATGGTGGGGGCCTATTTCGAGGCCGCGGCGGTGATCGTCACCCTGATTTTGCTGGGCCAAGTCCTGGAACTCGGGGCGCGCAGCCGGACCGGCGCTGCGATCAAGGCGCTGCTCGGCCTGGCGCCGAAAACCGCCAGAAAGGTGCAGGCCGATGACAGCGAGAGCGACGTTCCGCTCGAACATGTCCAGGTTGGCGACCGGCTTCGCATCCGGCCAGGCGAAAAGGTGCCGGTGGATGGCGTGGTACTGGAAGGGGCGAGCAACGTGGACGAATCGATGATCTCCGGCGAGCCGCTGCCGGTGAGCAAAAAGGCCGGGGACAAGGTGATCGGCGCCACGGTCAACACCACCGGTTCCCTCATCATGCAGGCGGAACGGGTGGGCAGCGACACCATGCTGGCCCGGATCATCCACATGGTGGCCGAGGCGCAGCGCAGCCGCGCGCCGATCCAGAAGCGGGCCGATGTGGTGGCGGGCTACTTCGTGCCCATCGTGATCGCCATTGCCGTGGCCTCTTTCGCCGTCTGGTATTTCCTGGGGCCGGAACCGCGGCTGGCCTATGCGGTGATCGTGGCGGTCTCGGT
>JBFLYY010000128.1:0-4198 GCA_040756495.1 Thermodesulfobacteriota bacterium
GCCCTCCGCGTTGCTGCGGCCTCCTCGATCTGGGGATGGTTCTTGCCGGCGACGGCCAGCGCCTCCGCCAGGGTCAACGGCTCCGCCGCCACGGCGACAGCGGCGTTGCCGAGGAAGAACAGGGCCAGGACGAACACCTTTTTCATGCGCCCTCCATCGTTTTCTCTCCTGCCCGCCCGGCAGCGGCGCTCTCCAGCAGGAGTTTTTCGAAATTCTCCCACAATCGGGCCGCCTCCCGCTCCAGGGAAAAGGAACGCTGGCTGATCGACCAGCGCAGGGCGGTGAACTGGATCATGCCGAGCATGGTGATGGCCGTTTCGCGGGGGGAAAGATCCCGGCGGAAGAGGCCGGAGCCGACGCCCTCGGCGATGATGCCGCCGAGGGTCTCCACATAGTGTCCCATCCGGCCCGCGACGCTGGCGGCCAGTTGCCGGTCGCCATGATGAAGCTCCTCGGAAAAGATGAAGCGGGGCAGACCGGGGGTGGCGGCAACCAGGGCCGTATGGGAGCGAAAGATGGCGGCGAGCTTCGCCAGCGGATCGATCCGCCTGGCCGCCACCCGGACCGCCTTGCCCATCACCGCTTCGCCGACAAAATCGCCGAGCGCCGCGAGGATCTCCCGCTTCCCCTTGAAATGGCGGTAGATATTGGCATCGCTCATCTCCGCCCGGCTGGCGATCGCGGCGATGGTGAGCCCCCGCACCCCCCGCTCGCCCACGATCTGCAAGGCGGCCGCGACAATCTCTTCCTTGCGGACCGACGTCCTTTTTTTCGTTTGCACAACCCCTCCGATGTGAATGCACATTTACATAACAACAAATCCGCCCGGCTGTCAAACGGTATTCTCGTGGTGGCCCGCAACCCAGGCGAGCCGCCTTTTTCAGGCTGGTTTCCAGGCAAAAGATGTTGCCATGGCACACCGCCGCTGTGCTATACTGACCGGCAGGAACCCAACCACGAGGCCGTCGGCGGCGCCGCGGCCTCCCAACCTGCAGGCATGACGAGGTGACCCATGGCAGTCCATACTGCGGAAGAACTCCAGCACATGACGGTGAAAGAACTGCGCGAACTCGCCAAGGAACTTCCCGGCGTAAGCGGTATCCATTCCCTGAAGAAGGACGAACTGGTCGCCCTGCTCGCCGGGGGCAAGGGCGGGGGCGCGAAGACGGCCAAGGCCGACGCCCCGAAAGCAAAAGGGGAGAAGAAGCCAAAGGCCGAAAAAAAGCCGCGGAGCAAGGGCGAGATCAAATCCCTGCTCGGCGAACTGCGCCAGGCCAAGGAAAGCGCCCAGGCGGCCAACGACAAAACCAGGGCCGAAATGCTGCGCCGCCGCATCAACCGCCTGAAAAAACAGACGCGCAAGCCCCAGCCCTCCGCATGACCTGCTCTCCGCGAGCCCTCTCGACCAGGCACCGGCACCAGCACCGGTGCCTGGTTTCGTTTTTGTCCCCTCCCCCCGTCGGTCCGCCGGCCACCGGCCCGGCCACGACGACCACCGCTTGAGAGTAGGCATCCGGAGGAACTTTTTAAAAATTTCTGTATCCCTCGGGCGAAAACATCGCTAGAATGATGGAGGTCCGTAACCGTACGTTCCCTTTGCCAACACTCTTGCCATGGGCTCCGACTGCTTGAACCGCCGCGAAAGTTTCCGCATCGACACGATCGTCCCGACCTCGCTCCGCAAATTCCCCCCCGGCGTGACGCCGGAGGCAAAGATCGTCCCGGTCGCCCTCACCGATTCCACCTCCTGGGCCTCCGAACTCATGGCCAGCGCCGAGGAGATCAACACCTCCTTTGCCCTGCTGCTCATCGAAATCAACACCAAGCTGGATCTGCTCCTGGGCGGCACCGCCGCGCCGGACAGCCGGACCGGCAAGCGGCTGCCCCGGGTTTCTCTCAGCCAGCTCCTTTACCAGGCCAGCGCCAAGACCGACCAGCTCCTCGACCGCCATCGCATCGAGCGGCCCGAGGACGCCATCCGGGTCAACGAGGTGAGTCTGAGCGCCAGCGGCATCAAACTGAACACCATGAGCAACGTCTCGGTGGGCGACACGGTGGAGGTGCGGATGCTGCTCAACCCCAGCGGTCAGCCGGTCTGGGTGATGGTGGGCGGCTCCGTGGTGCGGGTCACCGTCTCGCCGGAAGGCGATCGCCAGGTGGCGGTGAACTTCCTCCCCATGGCCGACCCGGTGAGGGATGCCATCACCACCTACTCCCTCAAGAAACAAAAGGAACTGCTCCGGGCGGAACGATTCCAGGAGTTGTGAGAACCTCCCGATAAGAGGCGCGGAATCATGAACCTTTCCCAGAGGCCAACATGACAGCTATCATCGGTATCGCCGTGGTCCTCGCCGCGGTCCTCGGCGGCTACGCCATGGAAAGCGGCAACTTCCATGTCCTCTTCCAGCCCGCCGAGTTCGTCATCATCTACGGCGCGGCCGTCGGCTCCCTGATCCTCTCCTCGCCGACCAAGGTCTTCAAGGCGATCATCCACGACATCGGCAAGGTCTTTGCCGACTCCAAACTCAACAAGGAGTATTACGTCGAACTGCTGCTGCTCCTGAACGCGATCTACGCCAAGATCAAGAAGGAGGGGCTGATCGCCATCGAGGCGGACGTCGAGAACCACGAAAAGAGCGCCCTCTTCCAGAAACACGGCAAGATCATGGGCGACCGCGACGTGGCGGAGTTCATCTGCGACACCATCCGGGTCATGATTACCGCCAACTACCCCCCCCATGAGATGGAAAACCTCATGGACATCGACCTCGAGATCAACAACCACGAGCGGATGGTTCCCTCGCACAGCATCAACAAGATGGGCGACGCCCTGCCGGGCCTCGGCATCGTGGCGGCGGTGCTGGGCGTCGTCCTCACCATGGGCATGATCACCGAGCCGCCCGAGGTGCTGGGCCACCACATCGGCGCCGCGCTGGTGGGCACCTTCCTCGGCGTACTCACCTGCTACGGCTTCATCGGCCCCATCGCCACCAACCTCGAACACAAGGCCAACGAACGGGCCGCCTACATGAACGTCATCAAGACCTCGCTGATGGCCGCCTATTCCACCGACTTCATGATCCACTTCGCCATCGAGTCCGGCCGCCGGGCCATCCCCGGCGAGGATCGCCCCTCCTTCCTGGAGGTTGAAGAGGCGCTCAAGAAATGGAAAGCAACAAAAAGCTGACCGTCATCATCAAAAAGAAGAAGAAGGGCGGGGCTGGCGGCCATCACGGCGGCAGCTGGAAGGTGGCCTATGCCGACTTCGTCACCGCCATGATGGCCTTTTTCCTCCTCATGTGGCTGCTCAACATGGCGCCCCAGGAGAAGAAGGAGGAGATCGCCTACTACTTCAAGAACTTCAGCCTGTTCAAGGAAGGCTCCGGCACCCGCTCCATGGGCATCAGCACCCAGGAAAGCTCGCAGCTCAGCCTTGAGCCGGCCCCGCCCAGCGGTCCGGCCACCGACGGCGAGATGGAGGCCGCGGCGGAACTCAAGGAGCAACTCGAAAAGGAGATCGCCGCCCAGTTGGAGAAGCTCAAGGATCAGGTGGTCATCACCGTCTTCCAGGGCGGGGTCAAGGTGGACATCATGGACAAGGTCGGCACCCCGATGTTCGCCCTCGGCAGCACGGAGCTGACCCCCGACGGCCACAAGCTCATCGCGCTCATCAGCGAAAACATCAAGGCCACCAAGTACCAGGTGGAGATCGAAGGCCACACCGACGCGGTCACCTATTCCACCCGCCAGTACGGCAACTGGGAACTCTCCACCGCCCGCGCCTCGGCGGCCCGGGTGGAACTCGAGAAAAACGGGCTCGACGCCAGCCGCCTCATTCGCGTTTCCGGCTATGCGGCGACCCAGCCGGCCATCAAGGATAACCCCTTTGATCCGCGCAACCGCCGGATCAGCCTCCGCCTCTATCCGGAAGAAACCAAAGGGGCTGCCGCCCCGGTTCCGCCACCCAAATAGAGGCATGCCTCCCGCCTGATTGGCCGGCCAGCCGTTCCGGCCTCGGGCACCCTTCGCCGCCACGGACCACTGCCATGTTTCTCGCCAAGAAGATCCTCTCTCTCCTCATCATGCCGCTGCCGCTCGTCCTGCTCGTCGGCTTTGCCGGCCTCGGCCTGCTCTGGTTCTCCCGCCGCCAGCACGCCGGCAAGGCACTGGTCGCCCTGGCCCTGCTGCTGCTTGCCGC
>JBFLYY010000129.1:0-11008 GCA_040756495.1 Thermodesulfobacteriota bacterium
GAGGTCAGCTTGAAGGCCAGGGCGCACAATTTTTCCTTGTCGCTCGCCTTCCGCTGCTCGCTCGCGCCATCCTGGTTCACCCCTTCCACCGGGGGAACGTCAAGCGGCGACGGCAGAAAATCGACAACCGCGTCCAGCAGTGGCTGCACCCCCTTGTTCTTGAAGGAGCTGCCGCACAATACCGGCACCAATTGCATCTTGAGAGTTGCAGTCCTGATTGCCCGAATTAATTCCTCGGCGGAGAGCGGTTGCTCTTCCAGGAATTTCTCCATGACCCCGTCATCGAAGTCGGCCAACTTCTCGACAAGGGCCATCCGTGCGGCCGCAGACTCTTCTTGAAACTCCGCCGGGATCGGCGCTTCCATTACCTGCGATCCCTGCGATTCTTCGTCGAAGCGGAGCATCTTCTCCCGCAGGAGATCGATGACACCCTCGAACGACTCTTCACTGCCGACCGGGAGCTGGATGGGCAGCGGCACCGTGTGCAGCCGCTCGACCATCATCTGGACGCAGCGCCCGAAATCGGCGCCTACCCGGTCCATCTTGTTGACGTAGGCGATGCGCGGGACGTGATACTTATCCGCCTGCCGCCAGACCGTCTCCGATTGGGGCTCTACGCCGCCAACCGCGCAAAATATCGCTATCGCTCCATCGAGAACCCGCAGGCAGCGTTCCACCTCGATGGTGAAATCGACATGCCCCGGAGTGTCGATGATGTTGATCTTATGCTCGTGCCACTCGCAGGTCGTTGCCGCGGAGGTGATGGTGATCCCCCGCTCCTGTTCCTGCTCCATCCAGTCCATGATGGCATTGCCGTCATGAACCTCGCCCATCCTGTGTGACCGGCCCGTATAGTAAAGGATGCGTTCCGTCGTGGTGGTCTTGCCCGCATCGATATGGGCCATTATGCCTATGTTGCGCAGTCGCGCCAAACTCTCGCTGGCTGTCACAGTCGCCACTTCCTTTCGGCATCCGTTTTCCGTCTGGCGCCGAATCAGCGACCATGAGCCACTGCCATGCCTTGCCGACTAAGGAGTGCGGTATTTACACTGCCGCCGCCCGTTTGTCAACAGAGGAAATCGAAGCCGTCCGGCTTGAATCTCCTACCACCGATAATGGGCGAACGCCTTGTTGGCGTCGGCCATGCGGTGCGTGTCCTCGCGCTTCTTCACCGCGGAGCCGCGATTGTTGAAGGCATCCTGCAACTCACCGGCCAGCTTCTCGGCCATGGTCTTGCCGGAACGCTGCTTGGCATAGCTGACCAGCCAGCGGATGGCCAGAGCGTTGCGGCGCTCGGGACGAACCTCCACCGGCACCTGATAGGTGGCGCCACCAACGCGGCGGGACTTCACCTCCACCCGGGGACGAACCTTGTCCATGGCCTGCTCGAAGATCTCCATGGGGTTGGCCTCCTTGACGCGGCTCTCCAGCAACTCCATGGCGCCGTAGAAAATGCCGCGGGCGGTATTCTTCTTGCCATCTTCCATCAGGCCATTGATAAACTTGGAAACCAGCACGCTGTTAAAGCGCGGATCACCCTCAATGGGCCGCCTTGCTACCAGTCTTTTCCTAGGCATCTCGCTTACTCCCTTTCACAAACCGACGCAGCGCCTTATTTGGGCCGCTTGGCCCCGTACTTGGAGCGTCCCTGCTTCCGATTGGCCACCCCGAGGGTATCGAGGGTACCGCGGATGATATGATACCGCACACCAGGAAGGTCTTTCACGCGGCCGCCCCGGATGAGCACCACCGAGTGCTCCTGGAGGTTGTGGCCGATACCCGGGATATAGGAGGTCACCTCGATCCCGTTGGTGAGGCGCACCCTGGCGACCTTACGCAACGCGGAGTTCGGCTTCTTCGGGGTCGTGGTATAGACACGCACGCAGACGCCGCGCTTCTGCGGGCACGCCTTCATCGCCGGCGTGTTGGTCTTCTTGACCTTCTGCTTTCTGCCGTGCCGGACCAGTTGGTTGATGGTGGGCATTGAGTCTAACTCCTGCTCATTGTTCGATTTATCGCATTCCATCCTTCCCGGCCTGCCAGATGCGGGCACTGGCCGGGAAAACGGCATATATACTCGAAGCACTCCTGCTTGTCAAACAAATCTTTAGGCCTCGGCTGACCTACGACGCGACCACACTCCCGCCGACAGCGCCTTGCGCCGCCATTCCGCGCCAGATGTGGCAAGGCAAGGGCGAACATCCCCCTTGCCCCAGCCGATGTCCATTCCCGATCAGGCCTGTCCCTCTTCCTCGATGGCGTACCGCTCGAGGCCGGTGCCGGCCGGAATGAGCCGGCCCATGATGACGTTCTCCTTGAGCCCGTTCAGGAGATCGACCTTGCCGGCCATGGCGGCATTGGTCAGAACCTTGGTGGTCTCCTGGAAGGAGGCGGCCGAGATGAAGCTGTCGGTGGAGAGCGAGGCCTTGGTCACGCCCAGCAGGATCGGCTCGGCCGTGGCCGGCCGGCTCCCTTCCTGGAGCAGCTTCTCGTTCTCCTCGCTGAAGCGCCACCACTCGACATGCTCGCCGAGCATGAAGGTGGAATCGCCGACATTGGTGATCTGAACGCGGCGCAGCATCTGGCGCACGATCACCTCGATGTGCTTGTCGTTGATCTTCACACCCTGGAGGCGGTACACCTCCTGGATCTCGTTGACGAGGAACTTGGCCAGCTCCTTGACGCCCATGACCCGCAAGATGTCGTTCGGGTCGGGCGAGCCGTCCATCAGGGCCTCGCCGGCCTTGACGTAGTCGCCCTCGTGCACGGTGACGTGCTTGCCCTTCGGGATCAGATATTCCTTGGCCTCGCCGATTTCCGGAGTAACGATGACCCGCTTCTTGCCCTTCAAATCCTTGCCGAAGCTGATCTGGCCGTCGATCTCGCTGATGACCGCATATTCCTTGGGCTTGCGCACCTCGAAGAGTTCGGCGACCCGGGGCAGACCGCCGGTGATGTCCTTGGTCTTGGTGGTCTCGCGCGGAATCTTGCCCAGCACCGCGCCCGGCTCGACCTCGTCCCCTTCCTTCACGGTGATGATGGTGCCCACCGGCAGTGAATAGCGGGAGGGCGAACCGGTCTTGGGCAGCTTCGCGGTCTTGCCGGCATCGTCCTTCAGGGTGATGCGCGGGTTGTGCTGGCCGGAACGGGACTGGACGATGACGTAGCTCGCCTTGCCGGTCACGTTGTCCACGCGTTCCTGCATGGTGACACCCTCGAGGATGTCGCCGAACTTGATCTTGCCGCCGATCTCGCTCACGATCGGGATGGTGTACGGATCCCAGTTGGCCAGCAGGGTGTCGGCTTCGACCTCGACCCCGTCCTCCACGTAGATCTGGGCACCGTAGTTGATCGAATAACGTTCGCGCTCCCGACCCTTGGGCCCGAAGATGGAGACCTCGCCGTTGCGGTTCATGACAACGAAGCGGCCAGCGGCGTTCCGAACCGTATGGAGGTTCTGGTACTTGACCTTGCCGCCGTGGCGGGTCCGGACCTCGGCCTGCTCGACGGCGCGGCTCGCGGTACCACCGATGTGGAAGGTCCGCATGGTGAGCTGGGTACCCGGCTCGCCGATGGACTGGGCGGCGATGATCCCCACCGACTCGCCCATGTTGACCATGTGGCCGCGGCCCAGGTCGCGGCCGTAGCAGAAGCTGCACACGCCGCGCTGCGCCTTGCAGGTGAGCACCGAACGGATCAGCACCCGGTCGATGCCGGCCTCGTCGATCCGCTGCACCCTCTCCTCGGTGATCTCCGCGTTGGCCTCCACCAGCACCTCGCCGGTAAAGGGGTCCACCACGTCCTCCAGGGCCACGCGGCCCAGGATGCGGTCGCCGACGCGCTGGATCACCTCGCCGCCTTCCATCAACGGCTCCATCATGATGCCGTCCAGGGTGCCGCAGTCGCGCTCGATGATGGTGGCGTCCTGGGCCACGTCCACGAGGCGGCGGGTGAGATACCCCGAGTTCGCGGTCTTCAAGGCGGTGTCGGCCAGACCCTTGCGGGCGCCGTGGGTGGAGATGAAGTATTCGAGAACGTTCAACCCCTCGCGGAAGTTCGCCTTGATCGGGGTCTCGATGATGGCGCCGGAGGGCTTGGCCATGAGGCCGCGCATACCGGCGAGCTGCTTGATCTGGTCGCGGCTGCCGCGGGCGCCGGAGTCGGCCATGATGAAGATCGGGTTGAAACTCGGCTGCTCGGTGAGTTTCTTCGATTTGTCGCGAAGATACTGAACGCTCATCTCCTTCATCATCTCGTTGGCCACGTCGTCGGTGGCGCGGGACCAGATGTCCACCACCTTGTTGTACTTCTCGCCGTCGGTGATGAGGCCCTCGCCGTACTGGCGCTCGACCTCGAGCACCGCCTTCTCGGCCTTCTCCAGGGTGGACTCCTTGCCCACCGGGATCATCATGTCGCTGATGCCGATGGAGATCGCGGCCCGGGTGGAGTTCTCGTACCCGAGATCCTTCAGACGGTCGGCCAGGATGACCGTGGCCTTGGTGCCGGCGTGGCGGTAGGTGTAGTCGATGAGCTTGGCGAGCTGCTTCTTGCCCAGGGTCTGGTTGACCATGGAGAACGGCACCTTCTCGGGCAGAAGATCACCAACCAGCACGCGGCCGACGGTGGTCTCCACAATGGCCCCGTCCTTGCGCACCTTGATCTTGGCCTGGAGATGCACCGCGCCCTGGTCATAGGCGATGCGCACCTCGGCCGGCGAACTGAAGACCTTGTTCTCGCCCGCCACGCCAAGGCGTTCGCGGGTCATGTAGTAGAGCCCGAGGACGATGTCCTGGGAGGGGATGATGATCGGCTCGCCGTGGGCCGGGGAGAGGATGTTGTTGGTGGACATCATCAGCACCCGGGCCTCCATCTGGGCCTCGACGGTAAGCGGCACGTGCACGGCCATCTGGTCGCCGTCGAAGTCGGCGTTGAAGGCGGTACAGACCAGCGGATGGAGCTGAATCGCCTTGCCTTCCACCAGGATCGGCTCGAATGCCTGCATGCCGAGACGATGGAGGGTAGGAGCGCGGTTCAGGATCACCGGGTATTCGCGCACCACGTCGTCAAGCACGTCCCATACCTCTTTCACGCCCTTCTCCACCATCTTGCGGGCGCTCTTGATGGTGGTGACGTAGCCCATGCTCTCGAGCTTGTTGTAGATGAAGGGCTTGAAGAGTTCGAGCGCCATCTTCTTGGGCAGGCCGCACTGGTGGAGCCTGAGATGCGGGCCGACCACGATGACGGTACGGCCGGAGTAGTCAACGCGCTTGCCGAGCAGGTTCTGGCGGAAGCGGCCCTGCTTGCCCTTGAGCATGTCGGACAGAGACTTCAACGGCCTCTTGTTGGGGCCGGTGATTACCTTGCCGCGCCGGCCGTTGTCGAAGAGGACGTCCACCGCCTCCTGGAGCATGCGTTTCTCGTTGCGGATGATGATCTCCGGCGCGTCGAGTTCGAGCAGCCTCTTCAAGCGGTTGTTGCGGTTGATCACCCTCCGGTAGAGGTCGTTCAGATCGGAGGTGGCGAAACGGCCGCCCTCAAGGGGCACCAGGGGACGGAGGTCCGGCGGCAGCACCGGGATGACGTCGAGGATCATCCACTCCGGCTTGTTGCCGGAATCGCGGAAGGCCTCGGCCACGTTGAGTCTCTTTGCCAGCTTCTTGCGCTTGGCCTCGGAGCCGGTCTGGCGCATCTCCTCGCGCAGGGCCTTGGAGAGGGTTTCGAGTTCCAGCGACTGGAGCATCTCCTTGATCGCGGCGGCGCCGATGCCGACCCGGAACTTGTCCGGGAACTCCTCGCGGGCCTGACGGTAGTTTTCCTCGGTCAAGAGGCTGCCCACGGGGATGGAGGCCTCCTTCGAGTCAATCACCACGTAGGAGTCGAAATAGAGAACCTTCTCCAGTTCCTTCAAGGTCATGTCGAGGAGGTTGCCGATCTTGCTCGGCAGGCTCTTCAGAAACCAGATGTGGGCCACCGGCGCGGCCAGTTCGATGTGGCCGAGCCGCTCGCGGCGCACCTTGGACTGGATGACCTCGACCCCGCACTTCTCGCAGACCACGCCGCGGTGCTTCATGCGCTTGTACTTGCCGCAGTTGCACTCGTAGTCCTTGACCGGGCCGAAGATCTTGGCGCAGAAGAGGCCGTCACGCTCCGGCTTGAAGGTCCGGTAATTGATGGTTTCGGGCTTCTTCACCTCGCCGTGCGACCAGTCGCGGATCTTGTCCGGCGAGGCGATGGAGATGCGTACCGCCCGGAATTTCACAGGTGACTTGGATTTGTTGAAAAAGCTGAACAGTTCTTCCACGGCAACTCCCTTTTCGATATGGGTCCTTAACCTGCCTCGATGACCAGCACGACTCGGTTTCGGTTATTGCTTTTCCTTGGGTTGATCCTCCAGAAGCTCCATGTCGAGGCAGAGCCCCTGGAGTTCCTTGATGAGAACGTGGAACGACTCGGGCAGACCCGCCTCGAGGAAGTTGTTCCCCTTGACGATGCGCTCGTACATCCGGGTCCGGCCACCCACGTCGTCCGATTTCACGGTGAGGAACTCCTGGAGGGTGTAGGCGGCGCCGTAGGCCTCCATCGCCCACACCTCCATCTCGCCGAGACGCTGACCACCGAACTGCGCCTTGCCGCCCAGCGGCTGCTGGGTAACGAGGGAGTAAGGGCCGGTGGAACGGGCATGGATCTTGTCGTCGACCAGATGGTGGAGCTTCAGCATGTACATGGCACCGACGGTGACCTTGTTGTCGAACTTCTCACCAGTAAGGCCGTCGTAGAGGGTGGCCTGGCCGATCTCCTCAAGCCCTGCCTCGACAAGCATCTTGCGGATCTCGTCCTCGTGGGCGCCGTCGAAGACCGGGGTGGCGATATGAATGCCGTTGCCCATGCGGCTTGCCAGATCGAGCAGTTCGTCGTTCGTGAGGTCGGCCACCAGCTTCTCGTACTCCTCCTTGGAGTAGATCGCCTGCAGCTTCTTCTTGAGCACCGCGATGTCGCGCAGCTCGGCAAAGCGCTGGAGCTGGGCCCCGAGCTTCTTGGCGGCAAAGCCGAGGTGGGTCTCGAGCACCTGGCCCACGTTCATACGGGAGGGAACGCCCAGGGGGTTCAGGACGATGTCCACCGGGGTGCCGTCCTCGAAGTAGGGCATGTCCTCTTCCGGCTGGATGCGGGAGACGACACCCTTGTTGCCGTGGCGGCCGGCCATCTTGTCGCCCACGGCCAGCTTACGCTTGGTGGCCACATAGACCTTGACCATGCGGATGACGCCGGGGGGCAGATCGTCGCCCTTCTTGAGCCGGGCGATGCGGGCCTCGTAACGCTCGCGCACCACCTTGACCTGATTGTCGTAGCGTTCGAAGAGGAGGTTCACCTCGCCTTCGAGCTTCTTCCTGTCGCCGTAATCGAGCTTCTTGATCTCGGAGGGCGAGAGCTTCTCGATCACCTCGGCGGTGAGCTTCTTGCCCTTGGCGAGCAGCACGTCACCCTTCTTGCCCTTGACCGGACTCTTCACGGTCTGGCCTTGGAGCAGGTCGGCGAGGTGGTTGCGGATGCCCTTCTTGAGGCAGGCGAGTTCGTCGTCGAGATCCCGCTCCAGGCTCTTGATCTCGGCCTCCTCGATGGAGAGGGCCCGCTCGTCCTTTTCCACGCCCTTCCGGGAAAAGACCTTGGCATCGATGACAAAGCCCTCGACACCGGGCGGCACCCTGAGCGAGGTATCCTTCACGTCGCCGGCCTTCTCGCCGAAGATGGCGCGCAGCAGCTTCTCCTCCGGGGAGAGCTGGGTCTCGCCCTTGGGGGTCACCTTGCCCACCAGGATGTCGCCGGCAGTCACCTCGGCGCCGATGCGGACGATACCGGAGTCGTCGAGATTGCGGAGCGCCTCCTCGCTGACGTTGGGAATGTCGCGGGTGATCTCCTCCTTGCCGAGCTTGGTATCCCGGGCCACGGTCTCGAAGACCTCGATGTGGAGCGAGGTGTAGGTATCCTTCTTGAGGAGCCGCTCGCTCACGAGAATCGAGTCCTCGAAGTTGTAGCCGCGCCACGGCATGAAGGCGATGGTCACGTTCTTGCCCAGCGCCAGTTCTCCCTGGTCGCAGGCCGGGCCGTCGGCGAGGATGTCGCCCTTCACGACCCGTTTGCCCGGCTCCACCAGGGGGCGCTGGGTAAAGCAGGTGTTCTGGTTCGACTTCTTGTATTTCTCCAGGCGATAGATGCCGATGCCGGTGGAAAAGCCGTCGGTACCCGCCTCGTCGTAGCGGACCACGATGCGGTTGGCATCCACCTCCTCCACCACGCCGGCGCCACCGGCCAGGAGACAGACGCCGGAATCCCGCGCCACCGTCCCTTCGAGCCCGGTGCCGACCAGCGGCGCCTCGGCCCGCAGCAGCGGCACGCCCTGACGCTGCATGTTGGAACCCATGAGGGCGCGGTTGGCGTCGTCGTTCTCAAGGAACGGCACCATGGAGGCCGCGACACTCACCAGCTGGTTCGGGGAGACGTCCATGTGGGTGATGGAGTCGGCGGAGGTGATCATAACCTCGCCCTCCTGCCGGGCAATGAGGGTGTCGGAGACGACCTTGCCCTTCTTGTCGAGTTCGGTCCGGGCCGGGGCGATGATCTGATCCTTCTCGTCCAGGGCCGACATGTAGAGAATCTCGTCGGTGGCCTTGCGCTCCGCAACCTTGCGGTACGGGGTCTCGATGAAGCCGAACTCGTTGATCCGCGCGTAGGCGGCCAGGGAGACGATCAGGCCGATGTTCGGGCCTTCGGGCGTCTCTACCGGGCAGATACGGCCGTAATGGGTGGGATGGACGTCGCGCACCTCGAAGCCCGCGCGCTCGCGGGAAAGACCGCCCGGCCCGAGGGCGGAAAGGCGCCGCTTGTGGGTCACCTCGGAGAGCGGGTTGGTCTGATCCATGAACTGCGAAAGCTGGCTCGTGCCGAAAAATTCCTTGATCGCCGCGGTGATCGGCTTCGGGTTGATCAGGTCGTGCGGCATGAGGGTCTCCACTTCCTGGAGGCTCATGCGCTCCTTGATCGCCCGCTCCATGCGCACCAGGCCCATGCGGTACTGGTTCTCCACCAGCTCGCCCACCGTGCGCACCCGACGGTTGCCGAGGTGGTCGATGTCGTCGATGGGGCCCTGGGCGTCTTTCAGGCGCACCAGATAGCGCACCGCCTGCATGATGTCTTCCTTGGTCAGGGTGCGGATCGCGATGTCGGTATTGAGACCCAGCTTGGCATTGATCTTGAATCGGCCGACCACGGAAAGATCGTAGGTCTCCGGGCTGAAGAAGAGGTTGGCGAAGAAGCCGGTGGCGACCTCCATCGTCGGCGGGCTCGACGGCCGCAGCCTGCGGTAGATCTCGATCAGGGCCTCGTCGGTGGTGTTCACCTTGTCCAGCGCCAGGGTCTTGCGGAAGGAGTCGGTGACCTTGATGCCGTCGATGAAGAGGACACTGAACTCCTTGACCTTGGCGTTGACGATCTCGTCGAGCATGGACTCGGTGAGTTCGACGTTGCCGGGGATGATCACCTCGCCGGTCTTGGAATCGACGATGGCGGCGGCGGTGTACTTGCCGACAAGGTCGCCTGCCTCGATATCGAGGGAGTCGATCCCTGCCTCGACGATCTTCTGGGCCAGGGCCTTGCCGATCTTGCGGCCCTTCTTGGCGATCACCTCGCCGCTCTTGGCGTCAACCAGATCGTGGGGCGCCTTCTGACCCACCATGGTCTCGGGGTTGAAGGCCTTTTTGAATTTCTTGCGGGAGACGCTGACCTTCTCCACGTCGTGGAAGTACTGCAACAGCTCGTCGGCGCTGTAGCCGAGGGCTTTCAACAGCGTGGTCACCGGGAACTTGCGGCGCCGGTCGATCCGCACGTAGAGAATGTCTTTGGCGTCGAACTCGAGGTCGATCCAGGAGCCGCGCACCGGGATGATCCGCGCCGAGTAGAGCAGTTTGCCGCCGGAATGGGTCTTGCCGCCGTCGTGGCTGTAGAAGAGGCCCGGCGAACGCTGGAGCTGGCTGACGATGACGCGCTCGGTGCCGTTCACCACGAAGACGCCCGCCTTGGTCATGAGCGGGATGGAGCCGAGATAGACGGCCTGCTCCTTGATGTCGCGAATGGACTGCGCCCCGCTGTCAGGGTCAACGTCGTAGGTCACGAGACGCACGGTGATCTTCACCGGCACCTCGTAGGTCATGCCGCGCTGGATGCATTCATCCACCGTGTACTTGGGCTCGCCGAAGGTGTAGCGGACGAACTCGAGCGAGCAGGTGTTGTTGAAATCCTTGATCGGGAAGATGCTCTTGAAAATCCCCTGCAGGCCGATGTCTTCGCGCTTGTCCGCCTCCACGTCCATCTGGAGAAACTTCTCGAACGACAACCGCTGCATCTCGATGAGATGCGGTTTTTCGACAATGGTCTTGGTCTTGGCGAAACTCTTGCGGATTCGTCTGATCATCTGCATTGAGCAATACCCTCGTTAACAGTAGCGGATGAATAAGAGTGCCCCGTCAGGGCGTGAAGCGAAAGGAGCGCGAAACTGCCGGAAACCGTACGAGCCAATCTGGCCTCCTCACGAAACGCAACAACGCTACGGAGGAAAATCCTCCGTAGCGTTCCTGCCTTATATAAGAACCTGGGCGCTTGCGACGCACAGGTTGCAGTTCTCTTCTGAAGGCCGTCCGGCCTGGAACTGCGGGGTAAAATCCCCGAAGGGGAAGACTACTTGATCTCGACTTTACCGCCGGCAGCCTCGATCTTCTTCTTGATCTCCTCGGCCTCGGCCTTGGAAACGCCTTCCTTCAGGGTCTTCGGCGCGCCTTCCACCAGATCCTTGGCCTCCTTCAGGCCCAGGGAGGTCAGGGCGCGAACCTCCTTGATGACGTTGATCTTGGTGGCGCCGCCGTCGGCCAGGATCACGTTGAACTCGGTCTGGACCTCGGCGGCCGGGGCCGCCTCGCCGCCAGCCGGAGCGGCAGCGACCGCCACCGGAGCAGCCGCG
>JBFLYY010000129.1:11018-13859 GCA_040756495.1 Thermodesulfobacteriota bacterium
CCAGTTCCTTGATCAGGTTGGAGAGTTCGAGAACGCTCATATTGGAGATGAACTCAACAACATCGTCTTTGGTTACAGCCATGGGAAAAACCTCCTGCGAAAATGGTTACTCGTCTGATTAATTGCTTTCCTTGCTGTCCTTGATCGCCTGCAACAGGTAGACCGCCTTCTGCGGTACGCCGTTCAGTACCCGGACAAAGCCGGTGGGTACCGCCAGCATCAGGCCGAGCAGCTGGGCGCGCAGCTCGTTGATGCCAGGCAGCTTGGACAGCGCCGTCAGGTCGTCCGACGTGAGCATCTTGCCCTCGAAGATGACGCTCTTGACCGACATCGCGGGGTGATCCTTCATGAACTTGACCAGCACCTTGGCCGGTCCGACAGGATCCGCATCGGTGAGCGCCAGCGCCGTGTTCCCCTGCAGATGCGACTCAAACGCCGCAAAGGTGGTGCCAGCAATCGCCTTCTTGATCAGCGTATTCTTGGCCACCTTGACCTCTGCGTTGTTGCTCCGCATCTCGCGGCGCAGAGCCTGCAGGTTGTGCACCGTCAGACCGCGGTAGTCGGCAAGCACCGCGAGCTTCGCCTTGGCGAACTTCTCGCTCAGCTCCTGGACTATCGCTGCCTTCTCTTCACGTTCCAAAGTCCTCAACCTCCTTTTACCGTTAACTTTCCACCTCTTCGGTGTCAAAAGCAGCCGAGGCCGATACGGACAGACGAGCAACCCACAGAGGCTTGAATCTGTGGTGTGTGCCTTGGTTCATTGCCCAGCAATGAAACACTTCGTCTCGGCAGGCCGACGCGAAACCGACGCCGATTAAACCTACGGTACCCGCTGTCTTCGACGGCTGAACTGCTTAGCCTCTATCAGAGCACCCTCCGGAGGGCGCCCCACAACCAAACTGCCCGAAGGCAGGTTATGCGCCCTTGATCATCCCGCGCACCTCCACGGGATCGAGCTTGAAGCCCGGGCCCATGGTGGTGGAGATGCTGATGCCGCGCAGATAGACACCCTTGCTGGAGGAGGGCTTCAGGTGCACGACCTTCTCCACGAAGGCGAGGATATTCTCCATGAGCTTCTGGGTGCCGAAGGATGCCCGGCCCACCATGGCGTGCAGCACGCCGGCCTTGTCCACCTTGAAGTCGATCTTGCCCGACTTGGTGTCCTGCACCACCTTGGCCACGTCGAAGGTCACGGTGCCGAGCTTGGCGTTGGGCATCAGGTTCCGGGGGCCCAGGATCTTGCCGATCTTGCCCACGGTGCCCATCATGTCAGGGGTGGCGATGGTCTTGTCGAACTCCAGCCAGCCGCCCTGGATCTTGGCCACGAACTCATCGCTGCCCGCGTAGTCGGCGCCGGCGTCCAGCGCCTCCTGCACCTTCTCGCCCTTGGCGAAGACCAAAACGCGCACGGTCTTGCCGGTGCCGTTGGGGAGCACCATGCTGCTGCGGATCATCTGGTCCGCGTGGCGGGGATCGACACCGAGCCGCATGGCGACATCCACCGACTCGTCAAACTTGGCATATTTGCCCTTGAGCGCCAGATCGAGCGCCTCTTCCAGGGTATACAACTTGGTCACGTCGCGCTGAGCGGCGCTGTTGGTATATTTCTTTCCTCTTTTCGCCATAACCTTGCCTCTGTTCTTCGCTCTTGGTTAATCCGGTTCCGGTCGCGCCTTAGTCAACGACGGTGATGCCGCAGCTGCGGGCCGTGCCTTCGATGATGCGCATGGCCTGCTCCACGTCGTAGCAGTTGAGGTCGGGCATCTTCTTCTCGGCGATCTCCCGGATCTTGTCACGGGTGATCTTGGCAACGCGATCGCGCTTCGGATGGCTGGAGCCTTTGGACAGGCCAAGGGCCTTGAACAGCAGGGTCGACGCCGGCGGCGTCTTGGTCACGAAGGTGAACGACTTGTCACTGTACACGGTGATGACCACCGGGATGATGGTGTCGCCTTCGCCCTGGGTTTTGGCATTGAATGCCTTGCAGAATTCCATGATGTTGACGCCGCGCTGACCGAGCGCCGGGCCGACCGGGGGCGAGGGATTGGCCTTGCCCGCGGGAATCTGCAGTTTGATGTAACCGTCGATCTTCTTAGCCATTACTTCACTCCACAATAGAAATGGTGGGTCTCAGCGCTCCCGCGCAGTGGCGGAAGCTCCCCTTGCACTACCGAAATCAGCCTTTGGTGACCTGGATGAACTCCAGCTCCACCGGAGTCTCGCGACCGAAGATGGAGACCATGACCCGCACCCGTCCCTTGTCCGGATGCACGGCATCGACCACGCCCTGGAAATTGGCAAAAGGTCCGTCGATGACCCGCACCGCGTCGCCCTCCTCGAAGGAGACCTTGGGCTTGGGCTTCAAGGCGCCGTCCTTGATGCGGCCGATGATCTTCATGGCATCCTCGTCCGAAAGCGGATCCGGATGGAGATCGTTGCCGACAAAGGCGGTCACCTTGGGGGTGTCGCGCACGGTGTGCCACGTCTCTTCGTTGAGATCGACGTTCACCAGGATGTAGCCGGGGAAGAACTTGCGGGAAGAGGTCTTCTTGGTGCCCTTGACCATCTCCACCACCTGCTCGGTCGGCACCAGCACCTCGCCGAAGAGTTCCTCCTGGCCGGCGTTCTTGATGCGCTCCAGCAGGTTCGCCTTCACCTGCTCCTCAAACCCCGAATAGGTATGTACGATGTACCAGCGTCGTGCCATGCGATTACCGTAGAATCAGTCCGATGATCTTGCCGAGCACGAGATCCACCGCGCCCAGATAGAGCGACATCAGCATTACCAGCACCACCACCACCACGGTGGAGAGCATGGTCTGCTTCTTGGCCGGCCAGACG
>JBFLYY010000130.1:0-6753 GCA_040756495.1 Thermodesulfobacteriota bacterium
CTTGTCCTGGGCGCTGCGGGCGTCCTTGGCGTCCGGCACAAGCTGCAGATACTGTTTCATAGAAGCAATGGCCGGCTGGAACCGCTGCATCTGGGCCGCGAGCAGGGCCAGGTTGAAGTACGCCTCCGGGTAGGAGACCGGATCGACGTCGATGACCTTGTTGTAGAGGTCGATGGCCCCGGCATACTCCTTCTGCGCGTTCGCCGCATTGGCCTGGACGATGTATTTCCGCTGCTCCTCGGAGACCGGCGGCTTCACCTTCAGCCCGCGGTATTGCGCCGCCCTGGCCTGAAAGAGGGCGAGCCGTTCGTCGCGCTCTTTCTGCAACGCCTGCTGGATCACGAAGAGGTCGTCGGCAAACCGCTGCGCATCGGGCAGATCGGCAAAGACAAAGGAGATCAGCCCGGGGAAATGGACCTTGTAGCGGCGCACGGTTCCCTCGATGCTCTGCCCTACGACATGGCGCCCCACGGCCGGCCATTCCGCGGTCTTTTCCACCACAATGGTTTGATCCAGCAGATCGGCATAGAAAAAGGCGATACGGGGATGCACCTCGATCCGGTCTTCCAGGGCGCTACTGCCGGAAAAGGCCATGAACAGGAGTTCGTTCTGGCCATCGTACCAGAAGGTGATGGGGCCATCCTTGCCCTGCACCAACGCCTTCAGGGCCTGCTCATTCGCGGCGTTGTTGATGCCGGGTTGGCCGTAGAATTTGATGCCGGGATTGGTGCTGCCGGCGAGCAGCGCGGCCAGATCGTGCTTCGCCGCCTCAGGGGTCTCGATCCCGGGCCGGGGTTTCGGGTGGTAGGTGAAGCCGATCGGAACAACGTCCTTGGGCCTGGTTTCACCGTACTCCGTGACGCATCCTCCCGACAACGCCACCAGAAAGAGCGAGAGGGCCATGCCCAAGAGAGAGCGCATCCGCACCATCGTTTTTCCTCCTTGCCCTTGTTTGCCAGCACCCCCCGACGGTTGACCCACCGCGGCCGGGGCCGGAATCCTGTTCCCCGGAAGACAACTCGACGCGGTGCAGGCCGACAGTGAGGGCTCCCGGTCGCCCTTGCGTCTCAGTTGCAGGGCAACACGGCTGCCTGGTTCCCCCCGCAGGCGGAAAACCGTCTCGCCGGCCGAGAGGGAGCGGACCGCCACGCCGTCGATGGCGAGGATCTCATCCTCAAAGTCGGACTCGGAAACAACCTCGCTCCCCACCTGCCTGGAGGAAGAATCACCCCTTGCCTTGCACCAGCAGGCTCGTGCTCTCCATCTCCACCGGGATCGGCAGCCCCATGAGGTCGAGGATGGTGGGCGCGAGGTTGGTGAGGGTGCCGCCGTCCCGCAGCCCCAGACCAGGCGCGGCGCCCACCATGACGAGCGGCACCGGGTTCGAGGAGTGGGCCGTGAACGGGCCGCCGGTCACCGGATCGACCATGATCTCGGCATTGCCGTGGTCTGCGGTGACGAGCACCACCCCGCCCTGGGCGGTGAACTTTTCCACGATCCGGCCCAGGCACTGATCCACGGCCTCGCACGCCTTGACTGCCGCGGCCAGCATCCCGCTGTGGCCCACCATGTCGCCATTGGCGAAGTTGAGCACCACCAGGCCATAGGGCATCCCGGCAATCCTCGCCAGCAACTCCTCGGCAACCTGATAGGCGCTCATCTCGGGCTTCTGGTCGTAGGTGGCCACCTCCTTGGGGGAGGGGATCAGGGCCCGCTCCTCCAGCGGGAAGGGCTCCTCGCGGCCGCCGTTGAAGAAGTAGGTGACGTGGGCGTATTTTTCCGTCTCCGCGATGCGCAGCTGCCTGATGCCGTAGCGGCTCACCTCCTCGCCGAGGATATGGGCGAGCGACTGGGGCGGGAAGGCCACCGGCAGGGTGAAGTGCTTGTCGTAGCGGGTGAAGGTCACCAGCTCGACCAGTTGCGGCGCCTGTTTGCGGGCAAAGCCGTCGAAGCGCGCGTCGGTCAGGGCGTGGGTGAGCTGGCGGGCGCGGTCGGCGCGGAAGTTGAAGAAGATCACCACGTCGCCGTCATCAATGGTGGCCACCGGCCTGCCGCCATCAAGGAGGATGGTCGGCTTGATGAACTCGTCGGTCTCGTCCCGGCCGTAGGCCGCCTCCACGGCAGCCACCGGCTCGGTGGCCGTGAACTCGGCCGCGCCATCCACCAGGGCTTGCCAGGCCAGAGCCACGCGATCCCAGCGGTTGTCGCGGTCCATGGCGTAGTAGCGGCCGCTCACCGTGGCCACCTTGCCCACGCCGATCCGGGCCATGGCCTCGGTGAGCTGCGCCATGTAGCCGGCCCCGCTCTTGGGCGGCGTGTCCCGGCCATCCATGAAGGCATGGACATAGACCTCGGAAAGGCCCATGCCGGCGGCCATCTCGAGAAGGGCCACGAGATGGTCGAGATGGCTGTGCACCCCGCCGTCGGAAAGCAGCCCCAGCAGGTGGAGTTTCCCGCCCTTGGCCGCCTTGGCCATGGCCGCGCCAAGCACCTCGTTGTGGCGGAAATTGCCGGTGGCGATCTCGCGGTTGATCCGGGTGAAGTCCTGATAGACGATGCGGCCGGCGCCGATGTTGAGATGGCCCACCTCGGAGTTGCCCATCTGCCCCTCGGGCAGCCCCACGGCGCCGTTGTGGGCGACGATGGTGGTAAAGGGACATTCCCGCTGCCAGCGGTCCATGTTGGGGGTTTTGGCCACATGGACCGCATTGCTTTCCGTTTGCTCGCCGTAGCCCCAGCCGTCGAGAATGGCCAGCAGCACGGGGGTTACCGGGCTACTCATGGCCTAATCCTCCCCGGGATGGGCAGGCGGCGTCTCCGTCACCGGCACGCGGGGGGCATCGTGCCACAGCCCCTCCAGGTCATAGAATTCGCGGGTATCGCTGTAGAAGACGTGCACCACGATCTCGCCGTAGTCGAGCAGCACCCAGTGTCCCTCGGTCAACCCCTCGGTGTTGGTGGTTTTGAGCCGCTTGCTGGCCAGGGCATCGTCCACCGCCTGGGCCAGGCCCTGGACGTGGCGGGTGGAGCGGCCGCTCATGATGACGAAGGCATCGGTGAAGGAGGCGAGCCCCTGCACATCGAGGATGACGAGGTTCTCCGCCTTCTTGTCGAGGGCGGCGTGGGCCGCGACCTGGGCCAGTTCAAGGCTTGAGAGCCGGGCGAGATTCTTGGCGATTTTTTTCATGGCAACTCACTGTTCTTGCTTGGAAACGAGGAAGCCCATCATAAATGGGAGTGGCGGAGAACACAACCAGGAAAATGACCTGCCGCGAAAAGGGGGGCGCCAACGGCGCTCTGCCACGGGGCTCCGCCTCATAGGGCCGCGGCCGCCGGACATTTCCCCGCCTCATCCCGGAGCGGAAACGGGATCTCGACGGTGAAGGTGCTTCCCTGCCCTTCCTGGCTGACCACCCCGATGGTGCCGCCCATCATCTCGACGAGCTGCGCGGCGATGGCCAACCCCAGGCCGGTGCCGCCGTAGCGGCGGGAGTAGGAGCCGTCCAGTTGGGAAAACGACTGAAAAAGATGGGCGCAGGAATTGGAGGGGATGCCGATGCCGCTGTCGCTCACCGCGAAGGCGAGGCGCACGGTGCCCGCGCCCTCCCCTGCCGCCACCCGCCGCACCTGAAGAACGACCTCCCCGGCATGGGTGAATTTGATGGCATTGTCCAGCAGGTTGGCGAGGATCTGCCGCAGTCGCACCGGGTCGCCCTCCACCGTTGCCGGCACCTCGGACTCCACCCGGACCGCCAGCGCGAGCGCCTTGCTGTGGGCGGGGGGCGTGAAGATGTCGGTCACCTCCGTCACCACTTCCCGGATGCGCACCTCGGTACGCGCCAGTTCCAGCCGCCCCGCCTCGATCTGGGCAAAATCCAGGATGTTGTCGATGAGCACCAGCAGCGACTCGGCCGAGGCATAGACGGTCTCGGCATACTCGCGCTGCTCCGCCTCGAGGTCGGTGGTGAGCAGGAGCTGGGTCATGCCCAGCACGCCGTTCATGGGGGTACGGAGTTCGTGGCTCACGTTGGCCAGGAACTGGTCCTTGAGACGGCCGGCGACCTCCGCCGCCCGCAGCGCCTCGTTCAGCCGCTTGATCGCCTCCTGCAGGTGAATGGTGCGCTCCCGCACCTTGTTCTCCAGTTCCTCCTGGTGGGCGAGCAGTTCCGCCTGGGAGAAGCGGAGGTCCGACACCATCTGATTGAAGGTGGCGGCAAGCTCGGCCATCTCGTCCTCGCCCTCGCTCTCCAGGTGCACCCCGAGGTTGCCGCGCCCCACCTCGTTGGCGGCGGCCACCAGCCGCCCCAGGGGTTGCACGAAGAGGCGCTGGAGACCGACGAAGAGCGCGAACGCCAGAATCGCCACGGTGACCAGGGTGACGGCCACCACCTGCAACCCCACCTTGCGGCTGGCGGCCAGCAACTCCGCTTTCGGCAGGACCAGCACCACCCAGAGCCCCTTGTTGATCCGTTGCGCCCTGTAAATGGAAGGGGCGCCGAGATCGCCGCCCACCACCCAGCGTTCCCCCTCCCCTGCCACCAGTTCTTTCCAGAGGGCCGGCGGCATGGGCTGCCAGACCCGGCGCGCCTCCGGGTGCAGGAGGACGCGCCCCCCGTCGTCGGCGAAGAAGAGGAACCCCTGGCCGCCGACCATCCCTTCCTGCATCTGCTGCCGCAGAAAATCGGGCCTGGCGGTCACCGTCAGATAGCCGTCAACACCGTCGGCTGCCGCCTGCCCGGCGGCCCACACCTTCTGCACGAACAACAGGGCGAGTTCGCCGCTCTCGCCACTGCGCACGAAGTGGACGCAGGTATCGGCCTTCCCGGCGGCCAACTCCTGGAGCCAGGGGGCTTCCCGCCCGTTCCCGGCGACACCTGTCCGGTCTCCCGCGACGAGACGGGCATCCTCGACGCCATCCGGCAACAACACCCGGATTTCGTAGTACTCCGGGTGCGCCGCCATATAGGTGGCAAACTGGGTGAGCAGCGGGGTCTGGAGGATTTCGTACCGCACGGCGGCGTCCTCCACCGCCAGATAGTTCCGAAGCAGATCGGAGCCGGCAAAAAGGGTGAGGTCGGCCAGCACCCCCCGCAGGTGGACCTGGGCCCCGGTGGCGACCTGCCCCATCAGCACCTCGGAAAGGCGGAGCACCGTCTTCTCGCTCTGCTCGCGGAGCTGGGCATAGGCCAGCCAGCCGACCAGAAGCAGCGGCATCACCAGAAGCGGCATCAACCACAGGATGATCTTGATCCGCAGTCGCATGCGTGGATGTCCATCCTCAACGAGAGGTGTTTGTAGGCGCCAGAGCCGGCTTAACAGCCCGTCGGAAAACGGGCTGTTGGCACCACAGGGATGTGGTGCCGAATTTTGCCGGCCCGAAAGGGCCAAGAAATTCGCGAGGTTGGCCAAAGCGCCTTTGGCCAACCGACAGTTGAAAAAGCCAGGGATGGTTTTTTCAACGGACTGTTAACGCACGCCGCGGACCACCCGGCTGAATATCTCATTGTAGCGCTTCAACACTGCCGGCGGCAACGGGGCGTAAAATTCGCATTTATCCAGCACCTCCTGGGGCGGATAGATGTTCGGGTTGGCGAGGTGCTCCGGCGGCAGCAGCTTCCTGGCCGCGGCGTTGGGGGTGGCCATGGAGACGAACTCCGCCAGTTTGGCGGCGTTCTCCGGTTCGTGCAGGAAGTTGATGAACCGGAAGGCAAGCGTGCGCTGTCTGGAATCCTTGAGCACCATGATGGAGTCGAGCCACAGCGCGGTGCCCTCCTCGGGGGTGACGTAGGCGACGTCGGGACTGAGGTCGGCCAGGGTCAGGGCATCGCCGCTATAGACCATGGCCATCCGGTAATGGCCGCTGATGAGGCCCGACTTCCTGTTGATCGGCATGTAGCCGTATTTCTTCACGTAGGGCCGCTGGGCGAGGAGCAGCTTCTCCGCCTCGGCCAGCTCGGCGGGATTCTGCGAGTTGAGGGAATAGCCGAGGGACTTGAGGGCCGCGCCCACCGTATCCCGAACATCCTCGATCATGAGGATGCCGCCGCGCAGCTCCTCGCCGGGCCGCATGAGCTGGCGCCAGCCGGTGACCTTCTCCCTGACCAGATCCTTGCGGAAGGCAATGCCCACCGTCCCCCAGAGGTGCGGCACCGCATAGCGGACCAGATCCTCATCGCGGGGCAGCTTCCCGGTGTCGAGATGCCGGAGGTTCGGTACCAGATCCCGCTCCACCGGGGCGAGCCACCCGCGCCGGACGAGACTGGGCACCTTGGTGTGGCTGGCGACCAAGAGGTCGTACTTCTTGCCGCCGGTGTAGGCGAGGAGCTGGTCCATGTTCGCCTCGGTCTCGTAGAAGACCTCGCGGACGCGGGCGTTGTATTTCGCCTCGAAGGTCTTGATGAGGGAAGGGTCCATGTAATCCGGCCAGTTGAGCAGAACCAGGGTCGGCCTGCCCCCCGCGGCATGGGCGGCAGCGCCGGCAAGGAGCGACGCGAGGACAACCAGCGCCAGGACGAGTTGACGGGACAACGGAATCGCTTTCATGAAGACTCCTCGGACACGATCGTTTCTCTTGGCAGTCCGTTGAAAAAACCATCCCTGGCTTTTTCAACTGTCGTTTGGCCAAAGGCGCTTTGGCCAACCTCGCGAAATTCCTGGCCCTTTCGGGCCGGCAAAATTCGGCGCCACATCCCTGTGGTGCCAACAGCCCGTTTTTCAACAGCCTGTCAGAAGGTCGGCATGGGCATCCGGCCC
>JBFLYY010000131.1:0-8426 GCA_040756495.1 Thermodesulfobacteriota bacterium
TGGGATTGCGTCGGGCGGTGGAGCTGGCGGAAAAGGGGTTTTAGCGAGCGCCTACAAAAATGAGGGGGGCCCCGGAAAGCGGGGCTGAGCCATGATCGTCATCATCGACAACTACGACTCCTTTACCTACAACATCGTCCAGACCTTGGGCGGCCTCGGTGCCGAACTGACGGTCTTCCGCAACGACGAGGTGGAGCCTTCCTTCATCGAGGGGCTCAAACCCTCGCGGCTTCTGATCTCGCCCGGCCCATGCAGCCCTGCCCAGGCCGGGATTTCCATCGAGTCGATCCGCTATTTTGCCGGCAAGGTGCCGATTCTCGGGGTCTGTCTCGGCCACCAGTCCATCGGCGAGGCCTTCGGCGGCAGGACGGTGCGGGCCGGCCGGCTCATGCACGGCAAAACGAGCCTCATCTCCCACGACGGCAAGGGGGTCTTTGCCGGCCTGCCCGATCCCTTCGAGGCGATGCGCTACCATTCGCTGGTGGTGGAGGAGCCGTTGCCCGAGTGTCTCGTGGCCACGGCCCGTTCGGAGCAGGGCGAACTCATGGGCGTGCGCCATCGCACCCTGGCCATCGAGGGGGTGCAGTTCCATCCCGAATCGATCATGACCCCGGACGGCATCCAGCTGCTCAAGAATTTCATCGCGCCCGACTATCCCGCCCTCCTGGCGGCGGCGCAGAAGGAGGCCTCGTGATCCGCGAGGCCATTGCCAAGGCGGTGATCGGCTCCCATCTCAGCGAGGCGGAGATGGTGGCGACCATGCAGGAGATCATGGGCGGTACTGCCACCGATGCCCAGATCGGCGCCTTCATCACCGCCCTGCGCATGAAGGGCGAGACCGTTGACGAGATCACCGGCGCGGCCCGGGTCATGCGGGAGAAGGCGACCAGGGTCGAGGCGGAGGTTGCCGGCGGGATCCTCGTCGATACCTGCGGCACCGGCGGCGACGCCTCGGGCACCTTCAACGTCTCCACCACCGCGGCCTTTGTCGTGGCCGGTGCCGGCGTGCCGGTGGCCAAGCACGGCAACCGCTCGGTCTCCAGCATCTGCGGCAGCGCCGACGTGCTCGAGGCGCTCGGCGTCAACCTTTCCCTCTCCCCGGAGCGGGTCGGCCGGGCGATCCGCGAGGTCGGCATCGGCTTTCTCTTCGCTCCCTCCCTCCATGGCGCCATGAAGTATGCCATCGGCCCCCGGCGGGAGATCGGCATTCGCACCATCTTCAACCTTCTCGGCCCCCTGACCAACCCGGCCGGCGCCAATGTCCAGGTGATGGGAGTTTACGACCAGCGCCTGGTGGAGCCCCTGGCCCAGGTCTTGGGCAAGCTGGGCAGTAAACGGGCGCTCGTGGTCTGCGGCGAGGGCAATCTCGACGAGATCACCATCACCGGCCCGACCATGGTGGCCGAATATCGGGAAAGCGCGGTGCGCACCTACACGATTACCCCGGAAACATGCGGCCTGCCGCGGGCGACCCTGGCGGAGATCCGCGGCGGAGCAACGGCCGCCGAGGCTGCGTCTTTGTTGCGCGAGGTGCTGCAAGGCGCCCGGGGGCCCCGCCTCGACATGGTGCTCTTGAACGCCGGGGCCGCCCTCATGGCGGCCGGCAAGGCGGCGGATCTGCCGGCCGGGGTTGCCATGGCCCGGCAGGTTGTCGCCAGCGGCGCCGCCCTGGCCAAAATGGAGGCCCTGGTCGCCTTCGGCAGGGAGAGCGCGTGATGATCCTCGACACCATCGTCGCCCGCAAGCGCGAGGAGGTGGCGGCCCTCAGGCGTACGGGCATCGCCGACCCGGAGGGGCCGGTGGCGCCGCCGCGCGGCTTTGCCAGGGCGCTCACCGAGTACGCGGGGGTGGCGATCATTGCCGAGGTCAAGAAGGCCTCGCCCTCCAAGGGCGTCATCCGGCCGGACTTCGATCCGGTGGCCATCGCCCGCCAGTACCAGGCCGGCGGCGCCCAGGCGCTCTCGGTGCTCACCGACGAGCATTTTTTCCAGGGCAGCCTCGCTTACCTCAGTCAGGTACGGGCGGCGGTCGCATTGCCGGTGCTGCGCAAGGAATTCATCATCGACCCGCTGCAGATCGAAGAGGCGCGCCGTCATGGTGCCGACGCCATCCTGCTCATCGCCGCCATCCTCGATACCGTGCAGATGCGGGATTTTCGTGAGCAGGCGGAGGGACTCGGCATGGACGTGCTGGTGGAGGTCCACGACGAGGCGGAGGCGGAGCAGGCCCTGGCCGCGGGCAGCCGTCTCATCGGCGTGAACAACCGCGACCTGCGCGACTTTAGCGTGGATCTTGACACCACCTTCCGCCTGCGCCGCCTGATCCCGGCCGCGATTCCCCTGGTGAGCGAGTCGGGCATCCGCGACTACCGCGACATGCAGCGTCTGGCCGCGCACGACATCGCCGCCGCCCTGGTGGGCGAGACCCTGATGCGGGCGAGCGATCAGGCCCAGGCCCTGCGGGAACTCCGTGGGATCGGGAAGGAGGGCTAAGGCATGGTGGCGCGCACGCGGATCAAGATCTGCGGGATGACCGACCAGGAGGAGGTCGCCGCCGTGGTGGCGGCCGGGGTGGACGCAGTGGGCTTCATCTTTGCCGAGGAGAGCCCGCGCTACCTCAAGCCGGAAAAGGCCCGCGAGATCATCCTGCAACTGCCTCCCTTTGTCGATGCGGTGGGGGTCTTTGTCAACGAGGAGGCGAGCGTGGTGCAGGACATCGTCCAGTACTGCGGCCTCACCCTGGTGCAGCTGCACGGGGCCGAAACCCCGGCCTACTGTCGGGAGATGCATGGCCGGGTGCTGAAGGCCTTCCGCGTCGGCCCGCACACCCTGGCGGAGGAGTTGGCCTCCTACGAGGGGGTGGTCAACGGCTTCCTGCTCGATACCTTCCATGAAAAACTGGCCGGCGGCACCGGCCAGACCTTCGACTGGCAGATGGTGGCGCGGCTCGATCTGCCCGGCCCGGTCATCCTCGCCGGTGGTCTCACCCCGGCCAACGTCGGCCAGGCGGTTCGCTCCCTGCGGCCTTTTGCGGTGGATTGCAATTCCGGGGTGGAGATCAGCCCCGGCCGCAAGAATCTCGACAAGGTGCGGCAGGTGGTGGAGGCCGTGCGGCAGGCCGACGCCGACAGCGCGGCCTAGGCGACACGACCCCCCACGCCGTTCACTGCAAGGGCAACCGGACGATCTGGTTCTGCCGGCCGATGGTCAGCGCCAGGCGCAGTTCGGTGGCGCCCTGCGCCTCGTCCTTGCCCATGCCCGGAAAGAAAAGCACGCCGTAAGCGATCTGGTTGGGCAGGATCGGTCCGCCGGAGAGGCGCTTGCTCGCCAGATCCTCCCGCACCTTCTCGCCGCCGGTGGCGTATCCCTTGGCGCCGCCCAGGATCGCCCCGGCCGCCGCTCCCAGAACCGCCCCCTTGCCTGCCGCCTCGCCGACGTTGTCGCCGGTAACGATGCCGATGGCCGCCCCGGCGATGGCGCCGGCCGCGCCCAGGAGCAGGGCCGGTTTGGCGGTCTCCTTGGCGGTTTCCCCGATATCCACATGCCCCTGCGTCCGCTGATGGGTCTTTTCGAGGCTCAGGATCGGCCAGGCCTTGTTGTTGCGGTCAACGAGAAAGGTCTGGTCGGCATTGACGTACACCGTCTCCTGGCTGTCGTTCTGGAAGGTGACCTGCACCGGCAGCAGCCCTGCGCCATGGGCATCGAAGCCAAAGGTCTGCTCCGCCTTCTTGGCGTCGGTGAAGGCCTCGGCCGAGATCCTGAGGCCGCCGGCGACGGTGACGTCGCGCTTGGCGTCGGGCAGGTTCAAGGGCGCCACCCGATCCTTGTAGGTGCAGGCGCCGACGAGCAGGATGAGGCCCAGACTGGCCACCACCGTCAGCCACGGCCGGCGAACTCTCTGTCGTGCATGGTGCATCTCTGTGTCCTCCCTGGAGTTGGGGTTCTTGTTCCCTTTCTAAATCAAGCGATAACTTCGTCGGCTTCGCTGCGCGGCTCCTCGCCGTACTCCCTGTACTGTCTCGTCGCTGCTCACTCGCCTTCGCGTTTTCATCTTGATTTAGAAACGGAATTATCTGAGGCGGATGGCCACGTAGCGGGTATGGCCGTTGCGTTTGACCAGGAGGAGCACGCTGCCCTGTTTCCTGGCGGCGGTCATGGTCCTGGTGAATTCGCCCATGTTCCTGGTCGGTTTCCGGTTGACCTCCAGGACGAGGTCGCCCTGGCGCAAGCCCTTGTCGTAGGCCGGCGAGCCGGCTTCGACGTTGGTTATCAGCACCCCGCTTTTTTCCTTGATGCCCAACGACTTGGCGAGTTCCGGCGTCAGCTCCTGCACGCTCATGCCGAGTTCCAGGCTGGTTTTGTCCTGGACCTCGGCGGCTGCCTGTTCCTCGTCGAGTTTGGCGATGACGACGCTCACGGTTCTTTCCTTGCCGCCCCGCACCAGCACCAGATTGGCCCGGCTGCCTACGGGGCTCTGGGAAACCAGGGTGGGCAGGGAGTTGACCTGGGAGATCTCCTTGCCGTTGTAGCGGACAATGACGTCGCCCTGCCTGATTCCCGCCTTCTCGGCCGGGCTGCCCGGCGCCACCTCGCCCACCAGGGCGCCGACGGGCCGGTCGAGATGGAACTGCTTGGCCAGTTCCGGCGTGACCTGCTGGATCATGACGCCGAGCCAGCCGCGCACCACCGTGCCGTGTTCCTTGATCTGGCTGATGACGTTCTTGGCGGTGTTGACCGGGATGGCGAAACCGATGCCGATGTTGCCGCCGCTGCGGCTGTAGATGGCGGTATTGATGCCGACCATCTCGCCGTTCAGATTGAAGAGCGGCCCTCCCGAATTGCCGGGGTTGATGGAGGCGTCGGTCTGGATGAAGTTCTCATAGGGACCGCTGCCCAGGGAACGCCCCTTGCCGCTGACGATGCCGGCGGTGACCGTCTGCTCGAAACCGAAGGGGTTGCCGATGGCCACCACCCAGTCGCCCACCCGCAATTTTTCCGAGTCGCCGAAGGCGGCGGCGGGCAGGGGACTCTTGGGGTTGATCTTGATCAGGGCGAGGTCGGTCTTGGGATCGCGGCCGATGACCTTGGCGTCGTACTCCTCGTTGTCGGAGAGCCGGACGCTGATGGCATCGGCATTCTCCACCACGTGGTTGTTGGTGACGATGTAGCCGTCCGGCGAGGAGATGACGCCGGAGCCCAGGCTGGTGCGCTTCAGGTCGCGCGGCGCCTGCTGCTGGCCGAAAGGCGAAGGCTGGCCGAAGAAGTGGCGGAAGATGTCCGGCCCGTTGTCGTCCTGAAAGAAGAAGTCATGGGGCGAGCGCTGCATCTTGACGGTCTGGGTGGTGTAGATGTTGACCACGGTGGGGCCGAGTCGTTCGGCCAGGTCGGCGAAGGAATCGGGGGCGCCGGCCATGGGGCGGGCCGTGGCCGTGGCCTGGCCCGGGCCGAGCCAGAGCAGGGCCAGAAGGGCGGCAACGAGGCGCAGGGAGGGAAGGGGTGAGGTCTGCATGGTCTTTGTGCTCCTTGTATCCACTATGTGGCAACAGCCAATGAACAGGTTATCAACAGGTTGGCGACATTTTCTGCACAACGGTATCCTCGCCATAATGTAGAGCGGACCGCAACTTTGTCAAGCACCGCCTTGTCGGTGTCCGGGGAAGCGGTGGCTTTCTGCCGCCGGTCGGAGGGCCGTGCGTTGCGCGACCCGGAAAAAAGAGGGGACCGCCGTGCCGGGCAGCAGGGCGGTCCCGTGGGGCCCTTCCGGGCGGAAGGGAGTTGGGAGAGAGGATGCGATGGTGTCGCATCGTTTGTATAGACAGCAGGGGAGGGAAAAGGTTCCATGAAAATGACGCCGGGGTCAGCGGAGGCGGATGGCAACGGTCAACGGCTTTTTGGGGTGCGGATAGCCGGGGATCACGCTTTCCGGCGGGAAGACCACGGCCTCGCGGTCGCCCAGCGCCTCGCGCAGGAGGGGAAGGTCGAGGGGGTCGAGATGGAGCACCAGCCCGTGGGGACCGGTTGGCCGGGCGGCGAGTTGTCGCTCCGCCAGGGCGTCGTGCAGCAGGCTCAGGTCGTGGGGCGAGGTGGCCCGCACGGTGATGAAGATGTCCGGGTGCAGGGGGGCCAGCTCCGGGGCCATGGGCGGATGGGCGGCCCGCGCATGGGAGAAGAAGGCGCCGTCCTGGTGGCTCATTGCGGCCAGCCCGGAGTCCGCGACGGCAATGGGGGCCGGCCGATGGGCCGCCACCGGCCCCGGCACGGAAGGGGCCGGCTGGTGGGGCAGCTGGGGCTGGAGCCCCATTTTGAGGAAGAGGCCGACGGCCATGGCCGCCACGACGGTGGCGGTGGCAGCGGGCAGCGACAGGGAAAAATCGGGGTGGCGGACAAGATCGCGCAGGCGCTGCCAGAGGGTGGGCCGGGCGAGTCTGGCCCGGATGCCGGGCAACAGATCGGACGGCGGCTGGTCGTGGCGCAGGGCGGCCACCTGGTCGAGGGTCAGGGTAAAGAGGCGCCACTCCCGGGCGCACGCCGGGCAGGCCGCCAGGTGGGCCTCCAGCCGGTCCCGTTCCAGTGGGGGCAGTTCCCGGTCGAGGTAGGCGGTGAAGCGGCTTTGGTGGGTGGTGCAGTCCTGCATGGTCGTTACTCCAGCCTCTTTCTCAGTCGTTCCTTCAGGGCCAGTCGGGCCCGGTTCAGTTTCGATTTGACGGTACCCAGCGGAATCTCAAGAATGGCGCTGATCTCCTCGTAGGAGAGTTCCTGGAGATCGCGCAGCAACAGGATTTCCTTTTCGGTGGCCGACATGGCGGCGATGGCGCTGCGCACCGCCTCGGCGGTGTTCCGCCGCTCGTACTGCCGTTCCGGACTGTCGCCCTGGCTGAGGGGGATCGGGTGGTCCGGGTCGTCCAGGGAAAGGTTGCTGAAAAAACCGCGCCGTTTGAGGCGCTTGTAGCGGTTGCGGCAGTGGTTGAGGGCCAGCTGGTAAAGCCAGCCGCCGAATTTGGCGTCGTCGCGCAGGTGGCCCAGGGAGCGGTAGGCCGTGACAAAGATATCCTGGGTGAGATCCTTGGCCTCTTCCTCGTCCTTGACATAGGCGCGCGTCAGGTTCCATATCCTGGCCTGGTAGATGCGGACCAGCCGGCTGAAGGCCTCGTCGTTGCCCTCTCTGAGGGCGCGGACCAGGCCGGCCACGTCATGTTCGATCATCGGCCTCGTTGCTGCGCGCTTGCCGATGGCCTTCCCTCCTAAAGACAGGGGGAAACGAAAAAAGTTCCGCCACCGGTGTTTTTTCGTCCGCCTGGGCTGGTGGTCCGCAGGGGCTCATCTCCTTACATAACGCAAAAGGGCGCCGTTGGCCATGGGGAAAAGTGGGGAGCCGGCCGCGCCATTGGCGCCTTGCTGTTGCGCCGCCGGGGAGCAGTGTGGTACCTTGAACTGGTGCCGACGAGGGGTGTCGCGCGCCGTTTCCCCATCCAGCAAGAGCGAAGCCCATGGAACATGATTTTGACGTGGAAAAGATCGTGCGCGATCTCAGGAACATCATGCCCTTCAAGGAGACCACCGCGCCGGGCGACATCGTGCTGATGGTGGCCGACCATCTGCTCTACGCCCTGGTGACCGCCATCGAACGGGATCTGGCCAAGCGCGACGAATGGTGGCAGGTCACCATGCAGCTGCTCACGGTGCCGCCGAAGCGGGTGGTGTGGACGTTGCGGGAGCCGCAGTTCTCCGGCAAGGAGATCTTCACCATGGGAGGAGAGAAGCGGTTCATCAAGGCGGTGGATTTCGAAGGCTGGTCGCCCAAGGCGGAGAAGCCGCCGACCCAGTTGCGCAAGAGCGTGAAAAAACCGGTGCTGAAGGTGATCAAATAACCGGAGGCCCCGGCCAGGGGAGAGCCGCGCGGCGCAGCCGACAAAATGATACGAATGATTTGGAAATGGAATTACACCTCCGACGGCCGGGCGAGGCGGTTGGCGGCATAGCTGTTGATCTCCGCCAGCATCTGGCGGTAGCAGCGGGGGCAGTAGCCGTGGGAGACGTTCTGTCCCCGTGGCGGGCCGGAGCGGACCCAGCGGTTTTCGCTCTTGGTCTTGTGGCAGACGCAGCAGACTGTTTGCATGGGCGCATCTCCCGAATACGTGAGGTGTTTGCCTACCCTATCGGCAGGGTGGCGAAAAAACTTTACAGGCAGGGCGGTCCGAGAATCGACGGCGGAGGAGATGGCTGACGAGATACTGGAAAGGGAATTCCGCATCGGCAACCGCTGCGGCCTGCATGGCCGGCCCTCGGCCCGCCTGGTGGAGACGGCCCGGCGCTTCGAGGCGGACGTGCGACTGATCCGCGCCGGCGAGGCGGTGGACTGCAAGAGCATCCTCGACGTGCTCACCCTGGCCTGCGGCCAGGGCACGCCGGTGACCATCCGCATCGAGG
>JBFLYY010000132.1:0-4020 GCA_040756495.1 Thermodesulfobacteriota bacterium
TCTGCATGAGTTTTTCCGTTTCGCTGCACTTGGCGCAGCCCGGGCCCAGTACCTTGATCTCCATGAAAATTCTCCGTATCAGATGATGTAGTTGAAGAGATAGCCCACCAGCAGAATGCCGAGGCCGACCACGCCGATAAAAACCGCGATGAGTCGGGGCTTCAGCACCTTGCGCAGAATGACCATCTCCGGCAGCGACAGGGCGATGACGGCCATCATGAAGGCAAGCACGGTGCCCAAAGCGGCGCCCTTGCCGAGCAGGGCCTCCACCACCGGCACGATGCCCGCGGCGTTGGAATACATGGGAATGCCGATGAGCACGGCGATGGGCACCGACCACCAGGCGCCCTTGCCCATGATCTGCGCCATGAAGCCCTCGGGCACATAGCCGTGGATGCCGGCTCCCACCGCAATGCCAGCCACGACGTATATCCAGACCTTGGCGACAATCTGCTGCACCGCCTCCTTGCCATGGCGGAAGCGGTCGGGCCAGGTCAACCGGACATCCGGGATGTTGGCCGCGTTGACGTGCATCTCCCGCACCCAGTCTTCGATATGATGTTCCAGTTTGAGGCGGCCGATGACAAAGCCGGCGAGCATGGCGATGCCCAGGCCGGTCAGCAGGTAGAGGAGGGCCACCTTCCAGCCCAGCAGGCCGTAGAGCAGCACCAGGGCGATCTCGTTGACCATGGGTGCCGAGATGAGAAAGGAGAAGGTGACCCCCAGCGGCACGCCCGCGGTGACGAAGCCGATGAAGAGCGGCACTGCCGAACAGGAACAGAAGGGGGTGACGATGCCGAGCAGGGCGGCCAGCACGTTGCCCACGGATTCGCGTTTGCCGGCAAGAATCCGGCGGGTGCGCTCCGGGGTGAAGAAGGAGCGCAGCACCCCGACTCCGTAAACAATCAGGGTGAGGAGCATGAGCACCTTGGGCACGTCGTAGACAAAGAACTGCACTGCCTCGCCCAGGTGGCTGCCCGGCGCAAGGCCGAGGAGATCGAAGGCGAAGAAACGGGAAAAGGGCAGGAGCTGGCGATAAAGCAGCCACCAGAGGACGAGCCCCACCGCGCCGCCCAGCAGGGGGAGGAATGGGAACGGACGTGCCGAAGCCGCTGTCTCCTCCGGTTGCCTCGCGGCCGGTTTTTTTTCGGTGTTGCAGGCGCAGGTGGGCGGGGTCATGGGGTTCTTCATGGGCTTCAGATGTTCCGCAGGTCGGGGATCTCTTGTTGCAGCTGGTTTTGCCTGGTTCGGCACAGGGCTTCGATGCAGGCGAAGAAATCGAGCACGCAGGGCGCGGTGAGGTGGTAGTAAACCTCCTTGCCGCGCCGCTCGTCGATCACGATGCAGGCGTTTTTGAGCACGGTCAGATGCTTGGACACGGTGGAGAGGTCGGCGCCCACCAGTTCCCGCAGTTCGCAGACGCAGCGGGGGCCGGCGGCCAGGGTTTCGACCATCAGCAGCCGGCTCGGGTGGGCCAGGGCCTTGATGATCCTGGCGCGTCGCTCGTGGTCGGCGACGGGTCTGGGGGAGGATGGGGCGTTCATGTTTGGCAATTTAACCAAATGTAAAAAAATGTCAAGGAGGGTGGCAGAGGGGGGCTGTGATGTCGATTGATTTTTGGAATTGAATGAAGGTAGAACAGATCAATACCCCGGTGGTGTCAGGCGCGGGGGAAACACGACCGCGATGGAGAGCCCATGGAGGAAGTGAACGTGCAGGAGGATGGCGGCCGTGAGCGCCGCCGCTACGACCGGCTGGAAAAAGAGCTGGCGGTGCGTTACTGCCGGCTCGAAAAATTTGGCGATAGCGGCCCGGACCGCCTGGGTGACCTGCTCGACATCGGCGGCGGGGGGCTCTGCTTCCTTTCGCCGGAGGCCATCGAACTCGGGGCCCAGCTCGTCATCAGGCTGGAGTTTCCGGGGTGGCTCGCCGATGGCGACCACTGGATCGCCACCAAGAACGACGACGACGTCGGCACCCTCCACGTGATCGGCATGGTGGTCTGGGTGGCGGTAAGCCGGAAGAATCCGGCCGGCTACGATATCGGTGTTCAGTTTTCCGGCATCATTCGGAAATAATTCGAGAAAAACCTCAAGGAATTGCCGGGGCGACCGATGCGGCAGAGAGAGCGACAGGTGCGCCGGATTCGGACGAGGCTCGAGGAAACCGCCAGCGCGGGGAGGGAGGCATGATCGACAGGCCGGAGATCAATCTTGAGATCAGTACCGGATTCTTCCGGATTTCCACCGACAAGGTGGTTTACAACATCACGGTGCTCACCTCCCCGGAGAGTCCGGCCGCCAAGGTGGTGCGGCAGATCGTCAGCGTCGAGCGCCCGGAGGTGGCCGCCCCGGTTCCGCCGGCTGCTCCGCTTCCCCCGCCCATGGGCGCGGAGGAAGAAGGCGGCTATCGCGGCGACGACTTCTACAAGCAGATCTCCAGCGACATCTACAAGGACATCGGCAACCTCGCGAAAAGCCTCAGCTCCACCATCATGGAACTGCCGGCCGAGGATCGCAAGATCAAGCGGGCCGAACTCGACGAGGCGGGCGAGAAGATCGAGGACGCCAAGAGCCAGTTGCGCGACATCGTCGCCATGACCGAGAAGGCGACCATGGAGATCATGGACCACGTGGAAAAGGTGCAGTCGCAGACCGACGACGTCAAGGAGCTGCTGGCCCAGCTCAAGCACCACAACGCCTTTGTCGGCGGCGCCGGAGTCGCGGAGGAGGTTGAAGGTTCCTCCTCGGCCGCCGCCAAGGTGGAGGCGCTCCGGGAGCAGCTGGCCAGGGTGCAGGGGATGCTGGAAGGGCTTGGCAGCGGCGGCGAGGCCGCGCCGGCGGTGGCCAGCGAGCCGGCGGTGGCGAAAAGGACGCGCTATCTTTTCAACCTCGACGCGGTGTTCCAGACCATCTACGAACTCTGCACCAACGAAACGGTCAAGGGCCACATCAGTGGAGCCCGCGAACAGGCGGCCGAGATCTTCGACTACGACGCCTTTGTCGATGCCATCAGCGTCAAGGTCGGCGAGCTGGTGGCCGAGGATAATTTCTACAACGTGCCGCTCGCCGATGTGCTCGGCGCCCTGCGCGCCGCCTGCGCGGAGAAGAAGATCCAGAACCTGCTCAAGAAGATGGACACCAGCCAGGCGGAGATCTTCCTCGACTCGATCCTGCCGCTGGAGGCGCCGCCCACCGAGGAGGTGGCCGACGAGGCAGCGCCGCCCGAACCGGTGGCCGCGCCGGCCGCGCCGGTCGCCGGGGCCGATCCGGCCAGGCTTGAGGAATTCCGCCAGGCGCTGGCGGCCATGGCCGGCCTGATCGAGGAGGTGGCCGAGGCAGTGGGCAACGGCGGCGAGACCGTGCCGCCGGGCATGAGCCGCATGTCCATCGGGGACCAGGTCGAGATCTTCAACAAGATCGAAAGCGCCTTCTCGGTGGCATCGAGCATCTGCGACGACGTCACCCGCATCACCGAGGCCCTGAGCTTCCAGGATCTTTCCGGTCAGCAGATCCTGAAGATCATCAAGCTGCTTTCCGACTTCCAGGTCCAGCTCCTGGCCCTGGTGGTTTCCTTTGGCTCGCAACTCAAGAGCAAGGAACGCAACGCCGAGATCACCGCCGAGGAGAGCAAGCGTCTCGCCCAGGAGGACGTGGACCGCTATCTGCGCGGCATGACCGAGGCGCGGGCCGAGGGGCCGCTCGATCAGGATACGGTGAACAAGATGCTGGAGGATTTCGGGTTTTAGGAGGCTGTTGAAAAACTTGTTTTTTCGACAGTCTGTGTGCGCCCCAGGGATGGGGTGCCAATTCCGCGAGGTCGTCGTTGAAAAAGGTCATGGATGACTTTTTCAACATCCTGTTAGAGAGGCGTTTCCGTGTGGGGAAGACAGAGGGGATGGGGCTCTTGCCTCATCCCCTTTTTTGCGCCCGGCGGAGACGCGGCGCGGGTAAACGGGGAGATCGCGCTTATTCGCCGCAACCGCCGAGGCAGGGCAACGGCTTTCGTACGGCGCGGCCG
>JBFLYY010000132.1:4120-5768 GCA_040756495.1 Thermodesulfobacteriota bacterium
GGGGATGGGGCTCTTGCCTCATCCCCTTTTTTGCGCCCGGCGGAGACGCGGCGCGGGTAAACGGGGAGATCGCGCTTATTCGCCGCAACCGCCGAGGCAGGGCAACGGCTTTCGTACGGCGCGGCCGGCGAGTCCTTCTTCGATCAGGCGGTCGTGGCCGTAGAGGTCGGGCCGGAAGTGGACGGTTCCGTCCTCCACCCAGGTGGTGAGGTAGAGGAGGTGGACCGGGGTGGGTACCGGCAGCCGCAGGGTGCGGGTGGCCTTGTTGGTCAGGGCGTTGTCGAGCCCCTCCCGGGAGCCGAGCGGCGTGGGGCGCAGCAGGAGTGCTGCCAGGTCGAGCGGTTTTTCCAGGCGGACGCAGCCCGAGCTGAAGGAGCGGCTCTCCTTCAGGAAGAGCTTTTTCGATGGGGTGTCGTGGAGGTAGACGCTGTAGGGGTTGGGGAAGATGAATTTGACCCGGCCGAGGAAATTGTCCTTGCCCGGGTTCTGGCTCAGGTGATAGCGGAAGGTGGCCGGGGTGATCTTCTGCCAGTCGAGTCGGCCCGCGTCCAACTCCTGGCCGCCGTTGCCGTTGGTGCTCAAGACCCGGAAGCCGAACTGTTTGAGGTAGTTGGGGTTCTTCTTGATCTTGGGCAGCAGATCCTTGCTGGCGATCTCGCGCGGCACCTCCCAGGTGGGGTTGAGCACCAGATGGGTGACAATGCTGCTGAAAATCGGCGTCTGGCGGTCGGGCCGGCCGGCCACCACCTTCATGGTCAGCACCGGCTGTTCGTTCTCCACCACCGTCAGCGTGAAGGCCGGGATGTTGACCGCGATGTGGCGGCGGCCGAGGTCGCGGGGCAGCCAGCGCCACCGTTCGAGATTGGTGGCCAGATGCTGGATGCGTCGCCCAAGAGGGAGATTGAGGGCCTTCAGGGTGGCGGCCTCCGCCACGCCGTTGCTCCTGAGGCCGTGGCGGCTCTGGAATCTTTGCACCGCAGCAAGGAGGGTGGGATCGAAGCGATCGCCGTTCGCCGCTTCGCTGGCAAGATCGCCGCTTCTGGCGAGGCGCTGGCGCAACAGCGCCACCCGCGGGCCGTGATCCCCTTGCTGGAGCTTGCTGCCGGCCGGAATGGTCGGCCAGCCGCCCTGCTCTGCCATGGCGAGGTGGTGGCGGTATGCCTCCCTGAGCGCCACATAGCCCGGTGCGCTGGGCAGGAGCTGTTCCAGGCTGGCGCGGATCTCGCCGCTGGCCAGGGCCTTCTCCAGCAGGACGCCGAACTTCTCGTCCCGCGCTTGCGGCTGCCATTCGGGCAAAATCGCCTGGAGGTTGATCCGGCCGTAGCGGTAGTGGCTGGCCAGGGTGAGAAAGGCGTCGGTGAGCAGGAGTTCGCGGGCAACGGCGGCTTCGTCGGCCGGACCACTGGCAGCGGGTGGGCTGAGTTCCTCCAGTTTTGCCAGGTGGTAGTGCTGCGGATTGAGCCCCTCGTCACGGCTGGCGCGGATCGTGGCCAGCAGTTCCATGGCTGCCGCGGGCGTGGTCCAGGCCGGGCCTTCCTGGCGGCTGCGGTAGAAGTCGCGCACCGCCTTGGCGTCGATGAGCGGGGTGCCGGCAACGGTGCCGGCCTCAAGGGCGGCAGTGAGCTGGTCGGCCGGAACGGCGGCGATC
>JBFLYY010000133.1:0-2835 GCA_040756495.1 Thermodesulfobacteriota bacterium
AGAACCGAGATGTCGATCCCCTTCTCCGCGAGCCGGCCGATGAAGCGCTTCACCTTCCTGAGGGACTCGACAAAGGGCGAGACCTCGGTGAGCTGGGAGCCGATGTGGCAGCTCACGCCGATGACGGTGATGTTGGGCATCTCCCGGGCGGTGAGATAGACCTGCACCGCCTCCTCGATGGGGATGCCGAACTTGTTCTTGGCCAGGCCGGTGGAGATGTAGGCGTGGGTCTTGGGGTCCACGTCCGGGTTGACCCGGAAGGAGACCGGGGCCTGCACCTTGAGTTCGGCGGCCACCGCCTGGATGGCGCCCAGCTCCTGGACCGACTCGACATTGAGCATCAGGATGCCGGCGGCAAGGGCGGCGCGGATCTCCTCGCGGCTCTTGCCCACCCCGGAATAGACGATCTTCTTGGGGTCCACGCCCGCATGAAGCGCCCGATAGAGTTCGCCGCCCGAGACGATGTCCGCCCCCCCGCCCAGGGAAGCGAAAAGGCGGAGGATCGCGATGTTGGAGCAGGACTTCACGGCAAAGCAGGTCTGGTGCGGCACGCCGCTGAAGGCACCGTCAAAGGCCTTGAAGTGCTGGGTCAGGGTGGCGGCGCTGTAGAGGTAGAAGGGGGTGCCCACCGCCTCGGCAATGGCGGGGATCGCCACCTCCTCGCAGTGCAGCACGCCGTTCGTGTAGTGAAAATGGTGCATGTCTTTCGTTTCCGTAGCTGTTATTCGGCCTTGCCGAAGGTCACTTCCAGGGAAGGCTGGCTCTCGTTGCCGGCCTGATCGTAGGCGGTGACCGCATAGTGCCAGAGCGACATCCCGCGCGGCGGGGCCTTATCGAGAAAGGCGAGGCTGTTTGCCGGCACCTCGCCGATCCGCTTCGGGCTGGCTTCGCCCGAGAGTCTTCGGTAGATGCGGAAGCCGGCCAGGTCGCCCTCCGCCACCACATCCCAGACCAGTTTGACCCCCCCGGCAGAGGCCACCGCGGTCACCTGCTGGGGCGGGGCCGGCGGGGTCATGTCGCGGGGCATGCCGCTCGCCGCCGCGCTGGCCAGACCCGCGGCCTCGGTACCGTCGTGCATGCGGATGGCGCGGACCAGGTAGTAGTAGCGCTGGTTGTTCTTCACCTGCTTGTCCACCAGTTGGGCGACGGAAACCGGCTCGCCCAGCGGGGTATAACTCTTGCCGTCGGTGGAGCGATAGACCTGATACCAGTACGGATCGCTCACCACGGTGCCGTCGAGCAGACCCGGCGGCGGCTGCCAGCTCACGGTCAGCATCTGCTCCCCTTCCGCGACCCGCACGGCGTCCGGCGCCTGGGGCGGGGTGTCCCACCGGAAGGAGAGCGTGTTCGATGGCTCGCTCGCCACCAGCCAGCCGGCCCGGCTGCGTACCTGGTAGATATAGCGGTGGGCCGGCCGCAACAACGACTCCTGATAGGTGATCCTGCCCTTCTGCCCCTCGGTGAGCGGGATCTCCACCGGTTCGCCGAAGTGAACGGGGCAGCCCTCGCAGTACTCCTTGGCCGGTACCACCGCCCGGTAGAGTTCGAACTTTTCGATGAGATAGGGCAAGCGGCCGCCCTTCACCGTCTGGACGGGGATCGACCAGGAGAGGGTCACACCCTTCTCGTCGAGTTCATAGGCCAGATCGCTGATGGCCGCGGGCTGCACGTCGCCCGGCGGCACCGGCCTCGTCTTCTTGCCGCAGCCGGTGAATACCAGCACCACCAGCAGGAGCAACAAAAGACTCTGCCGCCGGCCGGGGTTCATTTGCCGATCCCCAGCGCCTTTTCCGCCCGGCGGAGGGCCGCCTGCACCTGCTTTGCGCCGGTGCCGCCGGTGGAGTTGCGGCTCTTCACCGAGCCCTCCACGGTCAGCACCGCAAAAACATCCTCTCCGATCTCCGGGGCAAAGCGGCGCAGCTCCGCAAGCGACAGCTCGGTCAATTCCTTGCCCTGCTCGATGGCATAGGCCACGGTGCGGCCGACAATGGCATGGGCCTGGCGGAAGGGGATGTTCTTCTGCACCAGATAGTCGGCCAGATCGGTGGCGGTCATGTAGCCGCCGCCCATGCCGCTACTGAGCCGCGCCTCGTTGAAGGTCAGGTTCGCGAGGAGCGCGGTGATGATGGCCACCGACTGGCTCACCGTATCCACCGTATCGAAGAGGGGCTCCTTGTCCTCCTGGAGGTCGCGGTTGTAGGTAAGCGGCAGCCCTTTGAGCAGGGTGAGCAGACCCATGAGGTGGCCCACCACCCGCCCTGTCTTGCCGCGCACCAGTTCCGGGATGTCCGGGTTCTTCTTCTGCGGCATGATGGAGCTGCCGGTGCAGAAGCTGTCCGCGAGCTTCACGAAGGCGAATTCCTCGGTGGTCCACAGCACCAGTTCCTCGGAGAGGCGGCTTAGGTGGACCTGGATGAGGCTTGCCGCGGCAACGAACTCGACGATGAAGTCGCGGTCGCCCACGGTGTCCATGGAGTTGGCGGTCACCGCCGGGAAACCCAGTTCCCTGGCGACAAACTCCCGGTCGATGGGCAGGCCGGTGCCCGCCAGGGCCGCGGCACCGAGCGGCATGACGTTGATCCGCTTCAGGCAGTCGGCGAGGCGCTCCCGGTCGCGGCCGAACATCTCGGAGTAGGCGAGCATGTGGTGCGCCACCAGGACCGGCTGGGCCCGCTGGAGATGGGTGTAGCCGGGCATCACCGTCTTTTCGTACCGGCGGGCGAGCACCACGAAGGCCCGTTGCAGCTCGACGACGAGTTCGATGAGCCTGGCGCACTCCTCGCGGAGATAGAGGCGCACGTCGAGGGCCACCTGATCGTTGCGGCTCCGCGCGGT
>JBFLYY010000134.1:0-3220 GCA_040756495.1 Thermodesulfobacteriota bacterium
GGGAGATCGTCTCGCGGATCAACACCTATTCCCGCATCGCCGACGGCGTCATCAACTATCTGCGGGCCAAGGTGCTGGCCAACTACGCCTCCTATATCGAGATGACCAACGAGATCGACTCCACCAAGAGCCCGGTAGAGCTGCTGCTCATCCTCTTCGACGACCGCTATCACAAGAAGGCGCGCTTCGAGGCCAAGCGCAAGCTCATCCTCATGCAGCTCGCCGGCTCCATCGATCAGCGCGAGCGCGAGACCGACGTGGAGCACAAGTTCCTCCAGTTCCTCGACTTTCTGAACCGCGAGGTGTGGAGCCGGGGGGTGAAGATCGGCGAGCTGGAGATCGTCTATCTTTTAAGTCGCCACGACCCGGAAACCTACGCCGCCCTCGATGTCCGGGTGGTGCGGCGCGAGGAGCTGCCCAAGACGCTTTCGGCCAACGAGAAGGTGACCATGCTCAAGCGGCGCCGCTTCTCCTACCAGGGGCGGGAGATCCCGGTCTACGTGAGTATCCGCAAGAAACTGCCCGAGGCCAAGGTTCTCAAGTTGCTCCGCAAGGGCGAGGAGAACCCTGCCGTGGCGGTGGACGACGAACTCGGCCTCATGGCGGTGGTGGACTCCCTCATGGAGGTGAAGCTCTTCCAGAAGCACCTCACCGAGAGCGCCAGCCGCGCCGGTTCGCTCATGACCCTCGAAGAGGTGGTGGATACCTTAAACGGCGGCGAGCATCGGGGCGGCAGCATCGGCAGCTCGGCCCAGACCGCGATGTACAAGTTCTTCGCCCGCATGGGCGGCATGCGCGTCGAGTTCATCGTCCACACCAGCCGCTCCTACCTGAACTACATGTTCCAGCGGGGCGTTTCCCACGACGAGTACGAGGTGAAGCGGATCTTCGATTCCGGAGTCACCGAGCTGCTCTTTCCCAAGGACATCTACGGCATCGACATCAGCGAGAAGAAGGAGGCGCTCATCCGTTGGTTCCGCCGCCGCATCGAGGAGTTCTGATTCCGCGCGCCGGGGGCCGAGATTTTTCGTCCTTTCCGGCGCGCACTTGCTTGACAGCGCCGTCGAAAATCGGTAAGTCTTTTCAAGAAGTTATGGAAAGGGAGCGCGCGCAAGGCCGCTCCCTCTCTGAAGAGCGTTCTTCTTGGAGACCGAATGACGAAAAAAGGGCAAGACGCCGCACAGCCCCAGGCCGCGGTGCAGAAGCTTCTCCGGGCAATCCCCAAGGTCGATGATGTTTTGCTCTGGCTCCACGGGAGCCCAGCCCCGGCGCTCCAGGTCAAAAGCGCGGTCCGCGAGGTGCTGGCCGAGCGGCGCGAGGCGATCCTTGCCGGCCGGCTCACGGACGCAAGCCACCTTGCTCGCGCCACCCTGCAGCCGCAGATCGAATCCCGCCTCGTCGAAAGACTCCGGCCCAAATTCCGCACCGTGATCAATGCCACCGGGGTGGTGATCCACACCAACCTGGGCCGCTCCCTCCTGCCTGCCTCCGCCATGGCGACCCTCCTTGCGGTGGGCACCCATTACGCCAATCTGGAGTTCGACCTGGCCACCGGCAAACGGGGCAGCCGCTACAGTCTGGTGGAGGAGATCCTCTGTGAACTGACCGGCGCCGAGGCGGCCCTGGTGGTGAACAACAACGCGGCCGCCGTCCTCCTCGTTTTGGAGACCCTGGCTGCCGGTCGGGAGGTGATCGTCTCCCGCGGGCAACTCGTCGAGATCGGCGGCTCCTTCCGCATCCCCGAGGTGATGGCCAAGAGCGGGGCGAAACTCGTCGAGGTCGGCGCCACCAACCGCACCCATCTCCGCGACTACGAACGTGCCATCAGCGAAGAGACCGCCCTGCTCCTCAAGGTCCATACCAGCAACTTCCGGATGATCGGCTTTACCTCTGAGGTGGAACTGGCCGATCTCGCGGCCCTTGGCGCGGCGCGGGGGATTCCGGTGATGGAGGATCTGGGCAGCGGTTCCTTGATCGATTTTTCCCGCTACGGCCTCGGTAAGGAGCCCACGGTGCAGGAGGCCATTGCCGCGGGTGCCGACGTGGTCACCTTCAGCGGCGACAAGATGCTCGGCGGCCCGCAGGCGGGGCTCATCGTCGGCAAGCGCGCCATCATCGAGCAGGTGAAGCGGAACCCCATGAACAGGGCGTTGCGCATCGACAAGTTCACCCTGGCCGGGCTTGAGGCGGTGCTGCGCCTCTATTTCGACGAGGAGGAGGCGGTGGCTACCATCCCGACGCTGCGCATGCTCACCATGCCCCTTGCCGAGATCGAGCGGCGGGCGAAACGGTTGCGGCGCCGCCTTGGTCGGACTGTGGCGGATCTCTGCCCGGCGAAGCTGGTGCGGATCAGCTCCCGGGTCGGGGGCGGATCGCTGCCGGAGATGGAGCTGCCGAGCTGCGGTGTGGCTTTGCAGCCGAAGAAGATGCGCGTCAACGAGTTGGAGCGGCGGTTGCGGGGGGCAGCCGTGCCGGTGATCGGCCGGATCGAAAACGAGTCTCTGCTGCTCGATCTGCGTACCGTCGGCGACGACGAGGTTGCGCCTCTTGCGGCAACCTTGGGGGAAGTGCTCGGTATGAGCAGGGGAGAGAAGCAACGCGGGGAGTGAGAGAATGGCCTTTCCTTTGGTAATGCGGGACAGTCAGATAACCTTGGAAGACGTGGAACGCCTCGCTCTGCCCCTGGCGGAGTTGGCCAAGACGCGCACGGGGTGCGATGATTTTCGTTGGGTCGGCGCCGACGACGAGGCGGCGCTCACGGTTCTGCCGGAGACGTGGCAGAAGGCGGTGTCGGCGGTGATGGCCAGCGGTGAGCCGCAGGCCGGGGCAGAGGCCGGCGGGGTTCGCTTGTTTCTGCCCATCGGCAGCGGGCCACCGGTGGCGGTGGCGATCCTTGCCGGCTGTGCCTCCCGGCGCTGGTCGGCAGAGGCCCTGCGGGAGGAGGTCGATGCCCTCGCCCTGCACCTTGCAGCCTTTCGCGAGTATTACGCCGAACCGCTCACCGGCATGGCGAACACTCTTCTTTTTCAGCGTCAACTGCGCCATCTTCTCGCCCAGGGCCAGCGGCGGGGCGTGCTGGTGCTCCTCGAACTCTATCCGCCGAGCCGCGATGCCGAACGGGCCTGGGCCTACGTGCAGAAGGGGGGCAGCTATCTCGCCTCCCTCTTTGGCGCCACCGGCAACCTCTTCCACCTGGGCAGCGGCATCTTTGCCCTGCTCT
>JBFLYY010000135.1:0-14893 GCA_040756495.1 Thermodesulfobacteriota bacterium
GGGATGCCTTGGCTGCCAAGGGGGTGCGGGCGGGGCTGGCCGGGAAGAGGGGGCCGCGGTCAGGGGGTGGGTACTTTTTGCCTAGCGGGAAAAGCGCTGGTTGGTGCGATAGACAAAGGCGAGAACCTCGGCGACCAGCACATAGGTGGCCGGCGGGATCTCGGCGTTGAGGTCGAGACGGGAGAGGATCTCGGCCAGGTCGCTCTCCTCGTGGACGGGGATGTTGTGTTCCCTGGCCAGGGCGATGAGGCGTTCGGCCAGGAGGCCTGCGCCCTTGGCAACCACCTTGGGGGCGGCATCGCGCTCCTGGTCGTAGCGCAGGGCCACCGCCTTTTTGCGTGCTTCCTGCTTGTCGGTTTTGCTTTTTTCGGGCATGATGCGGAACACTCTGGTTTTTTCTACTATATCGGTTGGCGGATGCGATTCAAGCAGAGATTGGTGCCGGGTTTTCTGGTGCGGCGCTATAAGCGGTTCTTGGCCGATGTCCGCCTGGCGGACGGCGAGGTCGTCACGGTCCATTGCCCCAATTCGGGGAGCATGCTGGGTTGTCTTGGGCCGGGGAGCCCGGTTGCGCTCTCCCGCGCCGCAAATCCGGGCCGGAAATATCCCATGACCCTGGAGATGATCCGCGTCGATGGCCACTGGGTGGGGATCAACACGGGCCTCACCAACCGCCTGGTGCGCGAAGGGTTGGAGACGGCGGTGATCGACGATTTCGGACCGATTGCGACAATTGCCGCCGAGGTGAAGGTCTCGGCCCGGAGCCGCCTTGATTTCCGCCTCGATCTGGTCAGTGGTTCGCCGCTCTATCTCGAGGTCAAGAACTGCACCCTGGCGGAAAACAGGGTGGCCATGTTCCCGGACGCGGTCACCGCGCGCGGGGCCAGACATCTTGAGGAGTTGATGGCCTTGAGGAAACAGGGCCATGGTGCGGCGGTGCTCTTTTGCGTGCAGCGGGGCGATGCCGACTCCTTTGCCCCGGCGGCTCACATCGATCCGCACTATGCGCGGATGCTCGGAAAGGCCAGGGAGGCCGGGGTGCGGGCGGTGGCCTGGCAGGCCGCGGTGAGTCCGGAGGAGATTGTGATCCAGCGGCCGCTGCCGGTGGCAGGGTGAGGAGTATGGCGGGAGAAGGGAAGAAGGCGGTGGTTCTTTTGAGTGGCGGACTCGATTCCGCCACGGTGCTGGCCATTGCCCGGCGCGAGGGGTACGACTGCTGCTGTCTCAGCTTTGCCTATGGCCAGCGCCATGTCAATGAATTGACACAGGCGCAGCAGGTGGCCCAGCGGGCCGGGGTGGCTACCCATCTCGTGCTGCGGCTCGATCTCGACCGCATCGGCGGCTCGGCCCTCACTGCCGATCTTGCGGTGCCGAAAGGTCGCGAGGTGGACGAGATGGCGGCGGAGATTCCGATCACCTACGTGCCGGGCCGCAACACCATCTTTCTTTCCTACGCCGTGGCCTGGGCCGAGGTGCTGGGCGCGGCCGACATCTTCATCGGGGTCAACGCCCTCGACTACAGCGGCTATCCCGATTGCCGGCCCGAATATCTCGCGGCCTTCGAGCAGGTCGCCAATCTGGGCACCAGGGCCGGGGTGGCCGGCGGGCAGCGTTTTGCCATCCATGCTCCGCTGCTCCGCTTGAGCAAGGCGGAGATCATCCGCCAGGGGCTCGCCCTGGGCGTCGATTACTCCATCACCCACAGCTGCTACGACCCGGATGGTGCCGGGCGAGCCTGCGGCAGGTGCGATTCCTGCCTGCTGCGCCTCAAGGGCTTTGCCGAGGCCGGGGTGGTTGACCCGGCCCCTTACCAATCCAAAGGATGACCCTTCCATGACCACGGAACGCGAGACAGCGGCCAGGAATCTCGGCCAGCTTTTTATGGTCGGACTGCCCGGCCTTGAGGTGGACGACTCCACCCGCGACCTCATCGGCCGTTGCGGCATCAACCACTTTATCCTCTTTCGGCGCAACGTCGAGACGCCGGCGCAGTTGGCGGCCTTGTGTGCCGGGCTGGCCGATGGCTGCCGCGATGCCGGCCTCGGTGCCCCGCTCGTTTCCATCGACCAGGAGGGCGGCACCGTGACGCGGCTGCCCGCGCCCTTCACCCAGTTTCCCGATGCGCGGGTGCTGGCCCAAGGCGCGGAGCCGGAGGCGGCGTTGCGCCATTATGCCGAAACCTGTGCGCGCGAGCTGCGCGGGGTGGGGATCAACATGAATCTGGCGCCGGTGCTCGATCTCTGTCCGGCCGGCCAGGGCTTTTTCATGGAACGCCGGGTTCTGGGCAGCGTGCCCGAGGTTGTGAGCCGCCTGGGCTGTCTGGTGATCGAGACCATGCAGCAGGGTGGGGTGGCGGCCTGCGCCAAGCACTTTCCCGGCCTTGGCGCCGCCACCCTCGATCCGCACCAGGTGCTGCCGCGGGTGGAGCGGCCGGCCGCCGAGTTGCGCCGCCTTGATCTGCCTCCCTTTGCCGCGGCCTGCAAGGCCGGGGTGGCGGCGGTGATGACCTCGCACACCATCTACGGCGGCCTGGATCGGGAGCGGCCGGCCACCCTCTCGCCGGTCATCCTCCAGGGACTGCTCCGCCAGGAGCTGGGGTACGACGGCCTGGTGATTACCGACGATCTGGAGATGGGCGCCATCGAGAATGGCCAGTCGGTGGCCGCCGCCTCGCTGGCCGCTTTTGCGGCCGGCGCCGACCTGCTCCTCATCTGTCACGACCACGAGAAGATTCGGGCCGCCCATGCGGCCATGCTGGCAGCCTTGCGCGAGGGCCGGCTCGCGGAGGCGCGCGTGCTTCAATCCCTGGCGCGGGTGGTTGCCGTGCAGCGCCGTTTCGCCGGCCGGTGAGCCTCTTTTCCTGTTGCCCGGCGTCCGGAAAATGCGTATGAATGAGGCAAGGGAATCGCGCGCGGCCGTTGGCGTGTGAGGCCTCCGCGAGGCTCCCGCGAGGCGGACGAGAAATTGCCTTGCAACTCGGTTTGCAACTGGGTAAGGTCGCCGCCGCGTGGTATAGTAAAGAAAAGCGAAGATTCCACACCTGCGGGCAAGGGCGGCGCGCGGCCGAAAGGAGGCGGTTCCCGTCCCCTTCCGGAGCGGGCGGTGGAACGATTCCAGCAGCAAGGCCGCTGCTGTTTATTCACTCGGCAACGGAGGGACTATGGAGCTTCAGATTGAAGGGCGTAACGTCGATGTCCGTAACTCCTGGCAGGAGAAGATCAACGAGGAAAAGGAACGGCTCGGCCGGCATCATCCTGGCCTGGTGCATCATCTGCGGGTCGCCATCGGGGAGACCGCCGGTCACAAGAGCGGCGGCTTCGAGGTGCGGGTGGTGGCCGCTGTTCCCAACGATACCATCGTCGTGACCAGAAAGGGCGAGTCGGTACGGCCGCTCCTGGTGGAGGCCTTCGATACCCTGGGGCAACTGCTCAAGGAGTTGCAGCGCAAGCGCCGCCAGACCCACAAGGTTCAGGAGGAGGCCGGAGCCGGCCCCCTGGCCGGCAAGGTGAAGTCCCTCTTTCCCGAGGAGGCCTATGGCTTCATCGCCACCCCCGAGGGGGAAGAGGTCTATTTCCATGAAAATGCCCTGAAAGACCTCGCCATGGAACAACTGCGCGAGGGGGCCGCGGTCCTCTTCGGGCTCGGCGAGGGCGACAAGGGCCCCACCGCGGCCTGGGTGCGGGCCGGCAAGTAATGTGTCGCGGTTGACGGCATGACACCCTCAGCGCTTCAGGTCGATATTGGCGAGGAATATCTGGCAGGCCCGACAGAGGAGCTGTGCGCCCGGATTGCCGAACGCAAGCGGGAACTGGGCGACCGGCTCCTCATCCTCGGTCATCATTACCAGCAGGACGCGGTCTATCAGTTTGCCGACGCCACCGGCGATTCACTGAAGCTCGCCCGTTTTGCCGCCGAGGCGCGGGACCGCAGGTATATCGTCTTCTGCGGCGTCCACTTCATGGCCGAATCGGCCGACATCCTCACTGCCGCCGACCAGATCGTCATCCTCCCCGACCTGCGGGCCGGCTGCCCCATGGCGGACATGGCGAGCCGCGAGGAGGTGGAGTGGGCGTGGCGGGAATTGGCCGGGGTGACTGGCGGCAGCCGGATCATCCCGGTCACCTACGTGAATTCCTCGGCCCTCATCAAGGCCTTTGTCGGCACCCGCGGCGGTTCGGTCTGCACCTCGTCCAACGCCGAGCGGGTTCTCACCTGGGCGCTCGATCAGGGCGAGAAGGTCTTCTTCTTCCCGGACGAGCACCTGGGCCGCAACTCCGCCTTTGCCCTCGGCATCCCGGACGACGAGGTGGTGCTCTGGCGGCGCGGCGAAAGGCTCGGCGGCAACAGCCCGGAGCAGCTGCAAAAGGCCAGGGTGATCCTCTGGAACGGCTACTGCACGGTGCACATGCAGTTCAAGGCCGAGCATGTCGCCATGTGGCGGGCCAAGGAGCCGGGAATCAAGGTGATCGTCCATCCCGAGTGCCGCCACGAGGTGGTGCGGGCCGCGGATCAGTACGGTTCCACCGAGGGGATCATCAAGGCGGTCAGTGGCGCGCCGGCCGGCTCCGCCTGGGCGGTGGGCACCGAGGTGAACCTGGTGAACCGGCTGGCCCGTCAATTTCCCGACAAGAGGATCCACTCGCTTTCCCCCTTCCAGTGTCTCTGCTCCACCATGTACCGGATCAAGCCGGGCTTTCTCCTCTGGGTGCTCGACCACCTGGCCCGGGGCGAGGTGGTGAACCGGATCACCGTGCCGGCCGAGGTGGCGGTCGAGGCCAGGCTGGCGCTGGACCGGATGCTGACCATCTAACCTGAGAGAAACTTGCAAAAACGGAAAAGCGCAACGCAACGGCGCAGAGGCGCAAGGATACCCGAAGGAATAAAAACCGTGCGCCCTTGCGTTAAAAAAACGTCTTTTGCGGTTTTTTACGAGTCCAGCAAATGAAAAGAGCCTATTTCGACAACAACGCCTCCACCCCGCTCGATCCGGTGGTGCGCGAGGCGATGCTGCCCTATCTCACCGACTGTTACGGCAACCCCTCCAGCGGCCACAGCTTTGGCGAGCGGGCGCGGCAGGGGGTGGAGGAGGCGCGGGCCCAGGTAGCCGCCCTGCTCAACTGCCGGCCGGACCGCATTGTCCTCAATAGCGGTGGCAGCGAGGCGAACAACGCCGCCATCCTGAGCGCGGCGATGGCGACGCCCACGAAGAAACACATCGTCTCCTCCCGGGTGGAGCACGCCTCGGTGCTCTCGCCACTGCGCTTTTGGGCGAGCCGCGGCTACGAGGTGGAACTCCTGCCGGTGGACCGGCACGGTGCGCTCGATCTCGACCGCCTGACCCGTGCCATCCGGCCGGAGACCGCCCTGGTCTCCCTCATGGCCGCCAACAACGAGACCGGCGTGCTGTGGGATCTCGCCGCCATCAGCGCCATCTGCCAGCGGCAGGGGGTGCTCTTCCACACCGACGCCATCCAGTTTGCCGGCAAGGAGTTCATCGACCTCGAGGCCATTCCCATCGACTATCTGACCATTGCCGGCCACAAGCTGCACGGTCCCAAGGGGAGCGGCGCCCTCTATGTCCGGCGCTCGGCGCCGGTAACCCCGCTGGTTTTGGGCGCCGACCAGGAAAACGGCCGCAGGGCGGGCACCGAGAACGTGGCCGCCATTGTCGGTCTGGGGCGGGCGTGTGTGCTGGCGGCCTCCCATCTTCCCATCTATGCCCGCCGGGTCGCGGCCCTGCGCGACCGGATCGAGACCGCGATCCTGGCGGAGATCCCCGAGGCCCGCATCAACGGCCAGCAGAGTCCGCGGCTGGCCAATACCCTGAACGTCAGCTTTGCCCGCTGTTCCTCGGCCCAGCTCATTCAGGATCTCGACGACCAGGGTTTCGCGGTCTCCGCCCACTCCGCCTGCCAGAGCGGCGACCTCGACCCCTCCCATGTCCTCCTCGCCATGGGGGTGCCGGAGGAATACCGTCACGGCACCCTGCGGATCAGCCTGAGCCGTTTCACCGCCGAGACCGAGGTGGACGGCCTTGTCGCCGTTCTGCCGGAAGCGGTGCGGAAGTCGCGCCAAGGCTTTGCCGGGTGAGCGCTCTTTCCTTGTCAAAACGATAAGTTATCGTTTTGGCGCCATTCTTTTCTGTTGACCTGCCAGCTTCTCTCCCCGTATAGTGTCGCTTGATTGCGCCCCGCCTGTGTCAGGCGGGGCATGGCAGCGTGAGCGAAGAGGCGCGAATTCATGTGCGGCATTGTTGGCTATGTGGGGCACCGCAGGGTGGTGCCCATTCTGCTTGAGGGGTTACGGCGCCTCGAATACCGGGGGTATGATTCCGCGGGCCTGGTTTATGTGGCGGGCGGCAAACTCGTCAAGCACCGGGCATCGGGCAAGCTCGGCCACCTTGAGGAAAAGCTCGAATCGATCCGTGATGCCGGCAGCCACATCGGCCTCGGTCATACCCGCTGGGCCACCCATGGCGCGCCCTGCGAAATGAATGCCCATCCGCACAGCGACTGCACCGGCAATCTGGTGGTGGTCCACAACGGCATCATCGAGAACTACCAGGCCCTGCGCGAGGAGCTGCGTCAGCAGGGCCACACCTTTACCTCGGAGACCGATACCGAGGTGCTTGCCCACCTCATCGAGGCGAATCTGGATGGCGATCTGGTCGCCGCCGTGCGCAAGGCCCTGAAGAGGGTCGAGGGCTCCTACGCCATCGGCGTGCTCTGGGCCGGCCAGCCCGACACCATTGTGGCGGCCCGCAACCAGAGCCCGCTGGTGCTTGGCGTCCAGGAGGGCGGCAGCCTCATGGCCTCCGACATCCCGGCCCTTTTGCCCTATACCCGCGAAGTGGTCTTTTTGGAGGATCAGGAGTTGGCGGTATTGCGGGCCACGGGGTTCGAGGTGATGAAGGTCACCACCGGCCGCAAGGTGGCCAAAACGGTGCGGACCATCGACTGGAACGCGGCCATGGCCGAAAAGGCCGGCTTCCGCCACTTTATGCTCAAGGAGATCTTCGAGCAGCCCCAGGCGATCCTCTCCACCTTCCGTGGCCGGGTCAATCCCGAGGAGGGGACAGTGGCCCTGCCGGAGATCGGCCTCAGCGTCAAGGAGATCAAGGCGCTTTCCCGCATCGTCCTGGTGGCGTGCGGCACCTCCTGGCATGCGGCCCTGGTGGCCAAGTACTGGCTGGAAAAGTATGTCGGCATCCCGGTGGAGGTGGATATCGCCTCCGAGTTCCGCTACCGCCGCCTGCTGCTCGACAGATCGGTCATGGTGATCCCCATCTCCCAGTCGGGCGAAACGGCCGATACCCTGGCCGGATTGCGGCTGGCCAAGAAGATGAAGGCGCGGATCATCGCCATCTGCAACGTGGTGGGCAGCACCATCACCCGCGAGGCCCACGGCACCATTTACACCCACGCCGGGCCCGAGATCGGCGTCGCCTCCACCAAGGCCTTCACCTCTCAGCTCACCGCCCTCTACCTGTTGACCCTCTACCTGGCCCAGGTGCGCGGCACGATTGATGCCAAGGAACGCAAGAAGTCGATTCTGGGATTGGTCGAGTTGCCGGCGCTGCTCGAAGGGGAACTGCCGCGGCTGCAGGAGGAGACCGGCCGCCTGGCCCGGGAGTTCGCCCAGAGCCGCGATTTCCTCTATCTGGGCCGGGGCGAAAATTTCCCCATCGCCCTCGAGGGGGCATTGAAGCTCAAGGAGATCTCCTATATCCATGCCGAGGGGTACGCGGCCGGCGAGATGAAGCATGGCCCCATCGCCCTCATCGACCAGGAGATGCCGGTGCTGGCCCTCGCCCCCAAGGATGGGGTCTACGACAAGGTGATCTCCAACGTGGAGGAGGTCAAGGCCCGGAGCGGGCGGCTGATTCTCGTTGGCAGCAAAGGGGACAGGGGGTTGTCCCGCATGAGCGAACACGTGCTCCTGCTGCCGCCGCTGGCCGGCGACCTCAACCCCATCCTCTACACCGTTCCGTTGCAGCTCCTGGCCTATGAAATCGCCAACCTCCGCGGCTGCGACGTGGACCAGCCGCGCAACCTGGCCAAGAGCGTCACGGTGGAATAGGGTGCCTGGCGAGTCTGGTGCCGGGGGCTGTTTTTTTGTTCGGGGCGAAGGTCTGTCGCCTGCCGAAGAGGGCAGGGGTTCGCATGGTGCGGCGGGTGTGCGGTGACAGAGGGGAGCAAGCGCATGGAATCGGACGAACTGGCTGAGGGCGATATTCGGCTCGACCCGTGTATCCGCGGTCTGCTCGAGCGAATGCCGGAAAAGGTGGGCAGCACCCTTTCCGAGGAGCAGCTCATCTGTCTCAAGAATGCCTTGGGCGCCCACCGGGGTCGCAGGCATAAGGTGGATCTGCGCGGCTCCTTCGGTTTTTCGCGCTGGCGCTATTACTATGTCTTTCTCCTGGGCCGGGAGCGGCGGCAGCTTACGCGCAAGGAACTGCGCATGGCGCGGACGGCCAAGGCGGTTTTTCTCGTCTCCTTCCTGCTTTTTTCCGCGCTGACCGGGGTGGTGATCGTCTATCTGCTGAAGTCCGCCCTTGGCATCAGCCTGCTGCCCAAGAAAGGCCTTGGCCTTTGGGGGTGGTTCAAGGCGCACATGCTCCGCTGAGGATGTTTTCCCCGCCATTCCGTTGAATGCCCGCCGGTCTGGTGGTTCCTTGTCCATTATTGTCTGAATTTGAGGAAACGGATCGATGTCCACTGCCCCCATGGAACGCCTGGCGAAGAAGATTGCAGAGAAATCCTTTGTGCTGGGCGTCATCGGCCTCGGCTATGTCGGTTTGCCACTGAGCCTGACCTTTCTGCGTCAGGGGATCCGGGTCATCGGCTTTGACCTCGATCCTGGCAAGATCGCCAGCATCGCCGAGGGCAAGAGCTATATCAAGCATATTCCCTCGGAAGAACTGACCGCCTTCGTGGGCCAGCAGGCCTTTGTCGCCACCAGCGATTTTTCACGCCTCGGCGAACCGGACTGCCTGCTGATCTGTGTGCCCACCCCCCTGACCCGCAACCGGGAGCCGGATCTGCAGTACATCGAGGCCACCGGCCGCGCCATCGCCAAGACGTTGCGGCCCGGCCAGCTGGTGGTGCTGGAGAGCACGACCTATCCGGGCACCACGGTGGAGGTGCTGCGGCCGATCCTTGAAGAGAGCGGCCTGGCGGCCGGGGTCGATTTTGCCCTGGCCTTTTCGCCGGAACGGGAAGATCCGGCCAACCCCAGCTTCTCCACGGCCAGGATTCCGAAGGTGGTGGGCGGGATCGACGCGACCTCCACCGCCCTTGCCCACCAGGTCTATGCCACGGCGGTGGCCCAGGTGGTGCCGGTCTCCTCCTGTCAGGTGGCGGAGATGACCAAGCTGCTGGAAAACATCTTCCGCAGCGTCAACATCGCCTTGGTCAATGAGTTGAAGGTGCTCTGCCTGCGCATGGGCATCGATATCTGGGAGGTGATCGCCGCCGCCAGCACCAAGCCCTTCGGCTACATGCCCTTCTATCCGGGGCCAGGCCTCGGCGGTCACTGCATCCCCATCGATCCCTTCTATCTCACCTCCAAGGCGCGGGAATACGATGTGCCGACCAAGTTCATCGAACTGGCCGGCGAAATCAATACCTCCATGCCCTATTTCGTGGTGCAGCGGGTGATGGAGGCGTTGAACGAGCAGGGCAAGGCCCTGAAGGGGGCTTCCGTCCTGGTGCTGGGCGCGGCCTACAAGAAGAACGTGGACGACGACCGGGAATCGCCGTCGTATAAGTTGATGGAGTTGCTGGGCGAGCGGGGAGCGACGATTCGTTACAACGACCCCCATATTCCGAGGTTGCGGCCCGGGCGCCACCACGATTTCGCCCTGAGCAGCACGCCGCTCACCCCGGAGAATCTGGCAGCGGCAGATTGCGTCCTCGTGGCCACCGACCACGAGGCGTACGATTATGATTTCATCCTGGAGCACGCGCGCCTCATCGTCGATACCCGCAATGTCTTTGGCGCGGGGCGCAACGGCAAAGTGTACCTGGCCTGAGGGGCGACGATGGCGGACCAATACGAACAGATCCGGACGCGGTTGGCGCGGCAGCCGAAGAAGTGGCTGATTACCGGGGTGGCCGGCTTTATCGGCTCCAATCTGCTGGAGACCTTGTTGCGTCTGGAGCAAGAGGTGGTGGGGCTCGACAACTTTGCCACCGGGTATCAGCAGAACCTTGAGGAGGTGCGAGGAGCAGTCGGTCCGGAGCAGTGGGCACGGTTCCGTTTCCTCAAGGGCGATATCCGCGACCTGGCCACCTGCCGGGCGGCCTGCGAGGGGATGGACTATGTGCTCCATCAGGCAGCGCTGGGATCGGTACCCCGCTCCATCGAGGATCCGATCTCTACCAACGAGAGCAACATCACCGGTTTCCTCAACATGCTGGTGGCGGCGCGGGAGGCCGCGGTGCGCGGCTTTGTCTATGCGGCCTCAAGTTCCACCTATGGCGATCACCCCGAGCTGCCCAAAATCGAGGAGCGGATCGGCAAACCCTTGTCGCCCTATGCGGTGACCAAGCTGGTGAACGAACTCTATGCCGAGGTCTTTGCCCGTGCCTATGGTTTCAAGGCAATCGGGCTTCGCTATTTCAACATTTTCGGCCGGCGTCAGGATCCGAACGGCGCCTATGCCGCGGTGATCCCCAAATGGTTCGCCGGGCTGCTCCATGGCGAGGAGATCTTCATCAACGGCGATGGCGAGACGAGCCGGGACTTTTGCTACATCGACAACTGCGTCCAGGCGAACATCCTGGCCGCCACCACCGGGCAGGCCGAGGCCGTGGGCCAGGTGTACAACGTCGCCTTCGGCGAACGGACCACATTGAACCAGTTGTTTGTCATGATCCGGGAGCTGGTGGCCACCGCGCGGCCGGCGGCGCTGGGAGTGGCGCCCACCCACCGGGATTTTCGCGCTGGCGACGTCCGCCATTCCCTTGCCGATATCGGCAAGGCACAAAGGTTGCTCGGGTATGCGCCTGCTTTTTCCGTTCGTGAAGGGCTGTGGCAGGCGGCACAATGGTATCTGCAACGGGGATAGCGGTTTCCCCCGGCCACTGCCGGCTTCCGGGATGCGGTGCTTTTCTTCCGGCAAGGCCGGGCGGCATGGTGGCGCGATCCTTGTCCGTTACTGGCCGATGGTGATCTCGGTGCCGAGTTTCTGCACCGTCTTGGGACCGATTCCCTTCACCCTGGCCAGATCCTTCACGCTCTTGAACTGGCCGTTTTTTTCCCGATACTCGACAATGGCCTGCGCCTTGGCAGGGCCGATGCCGGAAAGGGTCGAGAGTTCCTGAACATTCGCGGTGTTGATGTTGACCGCGGCCATGGCCGTGGTGGCCAGAAAAAGCAATCCGCACAGCGTGGCGCCAACCATTTTCCTGAGCATATTTTTTCCTCCTGGTTCTGTGTTGTGGTGCCACCATGCACCTCTCTTTTCCGGGCAATTTCCGCTGATCCTGCGTTGTGAGGCCGACCATTCGTGCGGCGCGGCCTGTTTTGGTAGTGCTATATAAAAGATAGGCGCCTGTCAATTTATTTATTTGATCCGTTGCGGCAGGCGTGCGAAAGGCCGCTCGGCCGGGATGTAAGGCCGGTGGGTGCCGGTTGTGGGCGGCAGCCCCTGGTTTGGCGGGGCCGTTGCGCGGGGGATCGGCTTTTGGCTGGCATTTTCGCCGCCAATTGGCTACAACAGAGAGGGCTTGCGCTGATTCCCCTCTTTGGTACGGAGTTGTATCATGGTGATTGTTCCCGTCATCCTGGCTGGTGGTTCCGGCACCCGTCTCTGGCCGCTTTCCCGCGAGCTGTATCCCAAACAGCTTCTGCCGCTGGCGGGCGAACAGACCATGCTCCAGGAGACGGTGGCGCGGACCCGGCGGGTCAAGGCCGCGGGCAGCCCCATCGTGGTCTGCACCGAGGACCACCGTTTCATGGTGGCCGAGCAATTGCGGGAGACGGGCGAGGCAGCCACGGTGCTGATCGAGCCGTTGGGACGCGATACGGCACCGGCGGTGGCTTCCGCCGCCCTTGAGGCCATGGAGAGACATGGCGACCCCCTGATCCTCGTGCTGCCGGCCGATCATGTCATCGCCGACCCGGCTGCCTTTGCCGCGGCGGTGGAGAGCGGCGCGCCGTTGGCCGGCGCAGGGCATCTCGTCACCTTCGGCATCGTGCCCTGCCGGCCGGAAACCGGCTATGGCTATATCCAGAAGGGTGATCGGCTGGGCGGGGAAAATGCGGCAGCCGGTTTCCGCGTTGCCCGTTTTGTCGAAAAGCCCGACCTGGCCACGGCTGAGCGCTATGTGGCCGAGGGGTATCTCTGGAACAGCGGCATGTTTCTCTTCCGGGCCTCGCATTTCTGGCAGGAGTTCACGCAATACGAGCCGGAGATGGCCGATTGTGTCAGGGCGGCACATGCCGCCCGGCAGCAGGATCTCGATTTCATCCGGCTTGGCAAGAGCGATTTCGCGCGCTGCCCGGCCAAGTCCATCGACTATGCCCTCATGGAGCGGACCAGCGTGGCGGCGGTGGTTCCGCTTGAGTGCGGCTGGAGCGACGTGGGCTCCTGGTCGGCCCTGTGGGAGATCGGCGGCCGCGATGCCAGCGGCAACATCCTCCAGGGCAACGTCTTGGCCCGCGATGTCCGCGATTGTTACGTTCATGCCGATGGCCGCCTGGTGGCGGTGATCGGCGTCCGTGACCAGGTCGTTGTCGAGACCGCCGATGCGGTGCTGGTGGCCCACAAGGACAAGGCCCAGGAGGTGAAGGCCATTGTCCAGCAATTGAAGGCGGAGAAGCGCAACGAGGCGGTGCTCCACCGCCGGGTCTATCGCCCCTGGGGTTCCTACGAATCCATCGACTGCGGCGAGCGTTTCCAGGTGAAGCGCATCGTGGTGAAACCAGGGGCCAGCCTCTCCCTTCAGCTGCATTACCACCGCGCCGAGCACTGGGTGGTGGTCAAGGGCGCCGCCGAGGTGACCAACGGCGAGCGCACCTTCCTGGTGAGTGAAAACGAATCGACCTACATCCCGGTGGGGGTCCGCCACCGGCTGAGGAATCCCGGCAACATCCCGCTGGAGATCGTGGAGGTGCAGTCCGGCAGCTACCTCGGCGAGGACGACATCGAACGCTTCGACGATGTCTACGGCCGCTAACAGAGAGCAGAAAGGGGTACGATGAAAAAAGTCGCATTGATCACCGGCGTGACCGGCCAGGACGGCGCCTATCTCGCGGAGTTTCTGCTGGGCAAGGGATACGAGGTGCACGGCATCAAGCGGCGCGCCTCGCTCTTCAACACCGACCGTATCGACCACCTCTATCAGGATCCGCACGAGCCGGAGCAGCGCTTCATGCTCCACTACGGCGACCTGACCGACGCCACCAACCTGATCCGCATCATCCAGCAGGTGCAGCCGGACGAGATCTACAATCTGGCGGCCCAGAGCCACGTGCAGGTCTCCTTCGAAACCCCGGAATACACGGCCAATGCCGATGCCCTGGGCACCCTGCGTTTGCTGGAGGCGATCCGCATCCTGGGCCTGACCAAGAAGACCAAATTCTACCAGGCCTCCACCTCGGAGCTGTACGGCAAGGTGCAGGAGACGCCGCAGACCGAGAAGACCCCTTTCTATCCCCGTTCCCCTTATGCGGTGGCCAAGCTCTATTCCTACTGGATCTGCGTCAACTACCGCGAGGCGTACGGCCTTTTCGCCTGCAACGGCATCCTCTTCAACCACGAGTCCCCGGTGCGCGGCGAGACCTTTGTCACCCGCAAAATCACCCGGGCCCTGGCCCGCATCAAGCTCGGGTTGCAGGATTGTCTCTATCTGGGCAATCTGGAGGCAAAGCGGGACTGGGGCCATGCGAAGGATTACGTGGAGATGCAGTGGCTGATGCTGCAACAGGAGGAGCCGGAGGATTTCGTCATCGCCACCGGCGTGCAGTACAGTGTGCGCGACTTTGTCAATGCCGTGGCCAGGGAACTGGGGATGAGCCTCCGCTGGGAAGGGGAGGGTGTCAAGGAAAAGGCCTATGGGGCCAATGGCAAGGTTGTCGTTGCCGTGGACCCTCGTTATTTCCGCCCGACCGAGGTCGAAACCCTCCTGGGCGATGCCACCAAGGCCAAGGAAAAGCTCGGTTGGGTGCCGAAGATCGGTTTCGATGAACTGGTCAGCGAGATGGTGCGGGAGGATCTCAAGGATGCCGAGCGGGACGAGCTGATCAAACGGCATGGCTACACTGCCCTCAACTATACCTCGCATACCTGATCCATGCGCCGCATGAGGATATTGCTGACCGGCGGCGGCGGGATGGTCGGACGCAATGTGCTGGAGCATCCCGGCATTGGCGAGTTCGACGTCATCGCCCCCCGCCGGGCGGAGCTGGATCTGCGCGATTTTATCGCCGTCCGGAACTACGTGCAGCGCCACCAACCCGACATGGTCATCCATGCGGCAGGCAAGGTGGGCGGCATCCAGGCCAACGTGCGCGAACCGGTCGCCTTCCTGGTGGACAATCTCGACATGGGGCGCAATATCGTCCTCGCTGCCCGGCAGGCCGGGGTCAAACGGTTGCTCAATCTGGGCAGCTCCTGTATGTACCCGCGCAATCATGCCGAGCCGTTGCGCGAGGAGATGGTACTCACGGGCGAGCTGGAGCCGACCAACGAGGGATATGCGCTGGCCAAGCTGGTGACGGCGCGCCTGTGCGAGTACATCGCGCGGGAGGACGGTACCTGCCGCTATAAAACGTTGATCCCCTGCAACATTTATGGCCGTTACGACAAATTCGACGCGGCGCATTCCCATCTGATTCCCGCGATCATCCACAAGATCCATCAGGCCGAACGAGCTGGCCGGGAGTC
>JBFLYY010000136.1:0-5653 GCA_040756495.1 Thermodesulfobacteriota bacterium
GTTGCATAAAACCCGTAAACTTCCGGGACAGCCCCCGATGGGGCCGGGGACAGTCCCGAGTTTACTCCCCGCGGTTGCCAAAAAACCTTAAACTAGCGCCATTCAGAACGGTACCGCTTTTCCGGAAGAAGGATTAACGCCAAGGCGCAGAGGCGCAGAACGAACTGATTTTATAGAAACAAAAAACGCCTAGCGTCTCTGCGTTTTGCTTTTGTGATCTCCCTATCCCGCGGTGTCGGCCCGGCGGATCAGTTCGCAGAGTTCGTCGGCCATGGCGTCGATTTGCTTGTGTTCCCGGCCTTCCACCATGACCCGGATCACCGGTTCGGTGCCCGAGGGGCGAACGAGGATGCGGCCCTCGGCGCCCAGCTTCTTCTCCAGGGCCTTGACCCGTTTGCTAAAGCCCGGCACCTGGTCGATGGCGATCTTCCTTGCGGTGCGCACGTTTTTCAGCACCTGGGGGAAGGTGGTGAGCTGGGAGGCCAGCTCGGAGAGGGGCTTGTTCCGCTTGATCATGATGGCGAGCAATTGCAGGGCCGCGAGGATGCCGTCGCCGGTGGTGTTGTGGTCGAGGAAGATGAGGTGCCCCGACTGCTCTCCCCCGAAGTTGTAGCCCTTGGCGCGCATGGCCTCCACCACGTAGCGGTCGCCCACCTTGGTGCGTTCGAGTTTGCCGCCTAGTTCCTGCATGAAGAGTTCGAGACCGAGGTTGCTCATCACCGTGGCGACCAGGGTCTTTTTCTTGAGTTCCTTGCGGGCCAGGAGTTCGGCGGCGCAGATGGCCATGACATGGTCGCCGTCCACGATGCGCCCCTTTTCGTCGCAGACGATGAGGCGGTCGCCGTCGCCATCGAGGGCGATGCCGATGTCCGCCTTCAATTCCCGCACCTTGGCGGCCATGTGTTCCGGGTGGAGCGCCCCGCAGTCGCGGTTGATGTTGGTGCCGTCCGGTTCCGCCGCGAGCACGGTGACCGTGGCGCCCAGCTCCTCGAAGACATGGGGTGCCACCCCGTAGGTGGCGCCGTTGGCGCAGTCGAGCACGATGTGGAAGGCGTCCAGGGTGTATTCGCGGGGGAAGGTGTTCTTGAGAAAGACGATGTAGCGCCCCTTGGCGTCGTCGATGCGCCGGGCGCGCCCCACCTCCTCGGCCACCGGTCTGAGCGCCGACATCTTCTGGGAGAAGATGTGATTTTCGATCTCCAGTTCCTGTTCGTCGGGGAGCTTGAAACCGTTGCGGGCAAAGATTTTGATGCCGTTGTCCTGAAAGGGATTGTGGGAGGCGGAGATCACCACCCCGGCGTCGGCCCGCATGCTGGTGGTGATGAAGGCGATCCCCGGCGTGGGCAGGGGGCCGACCAGGAGGATGTCCACCCCCATGGAGCAGATGCCGGCGGCCAGCGCGTTTTCCAGCATGTAGCCGGAGAGGCGGGTGTCCTTGCCGATGACGATGCCGTGGCCGCGCCGCACGTCCTTGACCTGGAAGGCAAGCGCCCTGCCGATCTGCATGGCGATCTCGGTGGTCATCGGGTCGATGTTGGCCACGCCGCGGACACCGTCGGTGCCGAAGAGTCGTCGCATGGTCGAGAAACTCCTGGGAGGGGTTGTGGTTGCGGGTCAGCGCTTGGCCGGGGTGACCCGGACCATTACGGTTTTCGGGGAAAATCCTTGAACGGCCAAGGGTTCCTGGGCGCTGACCTCGGTGAAGACCTTGTGGCGTCCGGGTTTGAGTCCGGCCACATTGATGGTGGCGCGGATTTTCGGCATGAGGCGCGCCGGCTCGTGGACCTGGCTCAAGGGCACCCTGGCGGTGACCGTGAGCGTGGTCGGCGAGAACTGGTAGTTGAGGGCCGGGTCGCCCTGGCTGACGGCGAGGGGAATGGCGCCGAATTCGCGGGGGGTGGTCTTTTCCTTGACCACCACCCGGGCGCTCACCACGGTCTCGCCGATGAGGTCGATGACGGCCGGGGCGAGCCGCAGGGCCACCTGGCGGGTGACGCTGCCGTCCAGGCCGCCGATGTCCAGCGGTTCGGTGAGGAGCTGCGTCTCCGGGCCGAGGGTGGTCTGGGGGCCGCTGATGGTGATGATCGGCGGTTCCACCTGGGCCGAGACCAGTTCGTACCCCTCGGCCGGCCGGCCGGTGATCCTCAGTTCCACCGGCAGGGTTTTTTCCACCAGGCGGTCGATCATCAGGGTGATGTGGGTGGGCTGGATGCGGAGGATGTTCACCCCGCGCGGCAGGGAGATCGACTCCGGCTCGTTGCGGACCACGACGGTGCCGGTGGTGGCCTTGGCCAGGTTCACCGTGCGGTTGAGGCGCTGCCGGCGGATGCTGTCGATGAGCCCCCGCGGGCCGCTGACCGAGACCTCGATCTGTTTCTTGAACTGGTTGGCGATGACCAGCTCGCGGGGGAGATTGACGATCTCCACCGGGATGTAGATGCTGGTGTCCACCTTGTCCTCGCCCACCACGAAGTACCAGAGCAGGATGGCGAAAAAGAGCGACAGCAGCCGCAGGGCCCAGTCCTTGGGCCAGCGGGGCTTGCGCGGCGTGGCCGGTTGTTTTTCTATTTGCGGCGCCAGGTTTTCCATAGCTGTGTGGTGGTGGAGTCCTTGGAGAGAAGGATGGCGTCGAGCCGGTTTCTGAGGCCGTTCTCGTCGAGGCCGGTGGTGATGGCGCCGTGCTGGACCAGGGAAATTTTGCCGGTCTCCTCGCTGATGACGATCACCACCGTGTCGGTCTCTTCGGAAAGGCCGATGGCGGCGCGATGGCGGGTGCCGAGTTGTTTGCTGATGTACGGGTTGCGGGTGAGCGGCAGCACGCAGCCGGCGGCGACGATGCGGCCGCTGCGCACCACCACCGCGCCGTCATGGAGCGGGGATTCGGGGAGAAAGAGGCTGACCAGGAGCTGGCGGCTGATGGCGCCATCCACCACCTGGCCGGTTTCGATGTAGTCCTTGAGGCCGGTCTCCCGTTCGATGGCGATCAGGCCGCCGATCTTGCGGTGCGCCATGAGCTGGGCCGCCTTGACGATCTCGAGCAGGGCGTGCACCGTCTCCTCGTCCGCCATGCCGAAGGGGGTGCGGCCCACCTGGGTCAGGGCGCGGCGGATGTCGCGCTGGAAGATGATGATGATAATGAGGAAGATCGAGCTTAAAAAGGTGCCGAGCAGCCAGTAGAGGGTCAGGAACTCCAGCTCGCGGGCCGCGAAGTAGGTGACGATGAGCACCGCGATGCCGGCCAGCATCTGGACCGCGCGGGTGCCCTTGATGAGCAGGATGACGCGGTAGATGAGGTAGGCAACGATCAGGATGTCGCAGAGATCTTGCCAGCGGATGGAGGTGATCGTGTCCAGCATTGCGTGGGTGCACCAGTCGCGGGGAGTGATTGCCGGACGCGCCCGGCCAGGGCGCGTTTCATCCTCAGAGTATACGAAAGGCCGCGCTTTGGGCAAGAGGAACCCGCTGATTTTGTAAAAAAAATGACAGGGCGGGCCGGCGGAATCCCGATGGGACGGGCGGGAAAAAAACTTCCGGCCGCTCGCTGTTGCGGCTTGACAGCGGAATTGATTTGCATTAAGATCGCAAAGTTTTCCAGCGGTCGCCTTTGTTGTGGCCGCGTTTGGGTTGCCGTAATCCAAGGGGTTGCGGTTTTTTCCGTTTAGGACGTGGGTGCCGCTGGCGGCATTCAGGAGAGCATAATCGTACACCGTGAAGGAGAGTTGCGTTGGCTAATCACAAATCCGCACTGAAGAGGAACCGTCAGAGCCTGGTGCGCCGGGCACGGAACCGGGCCAACAAGAGCGAGGTCAAGACCGCGATCCGCCGGGTGACCGATGCCATCGAGCAGAAGTCGGTGGAAGGCGCTCGGGAGGCCCTGAACGCCGCGATCCCGGTGATCGACCGGGCGGCGGTGAAGGGGGCCATGCACAAGAATACCGCTTCGCGCAAGGTATCCCGGCTGACCAAGCACGTAAACGAGTTGGCGCAGGGGGCGTAACCGGCGCCGTCTTTGGCGGCGTGATGCCGGAAGCGCGCTGACGCGGAGGATGGACCCGCACGCTGACAACATGGCCGGCACCTGCGGCGCTCCGTTGCGACCCGGTACCGCACCGGCCCGCGTTCTCTGGAAATAATCCGAAGTTCGAAAGCCATGGCGTCTTCCGAGGCCATGGCTTTTTTATTTTGCCGCGCGCGGTCCCGGTCAAGGTTGGCCGGCGAGCGGCAGCGGCGGGCAGGGATGACATGCATCAACCCTCGTTGGACGATTTCAGCAACTTGGCCAGCCGCTTCGGCCTGGTGCCGGTGTATCGGGAGGTGATCGCCGACCTCGATACGCCGCTCACCATCTTTGCCAAGGTGGCGGGGAGCGAGTCCCACGCCTTCCTCTTCGAGAGTCTCGAAGGCGGCGAGAAATGGGGGCGTTATTCCTTCATCGGTCTCGATCCCCTTGTCACCTTCGAAAGTCGCGGCACCGACATCGCCATCCGCCGCGGGGGGGAGACCGCCCGGCAGACCGGCGATCCGCTCGCGGCCCTTGAGGCCCTTCTGGCCTCCCTGAATCCCTGCACCACCGACGCCTTTCTCCCCCGCTTCTTCGGCGGTGCGGTGGGGTATCTCGGCTACGACATGGTGCGTTTCATGGAGCGGCTGCCGGAGCGCAACCCGCCGCTCGCCGACTTCCCCGATTCCGCCTTCATGGTGCCGCGGCTGGTCTTGATCTACGACAACCTCCGCCAGGCCCTGACCGTGGTCAACTGCGTCGAGGTCACGCCGGAGGCCGATCCGCAGGCGCTCTATGCCGCGGCTCGGGAACGGATCGACGCCACCATCGCCCTTTTGCGGCAGCCGGTGCCCGCGGATCTCCTCGGCAGCGACGGCCAGACCGCCGCCCCCCATGCCTTCACCGCCAACATGGAGCGGCAGGCCTTCGAGGCGATGGTGGAGAAGGCCAAGGAGTACATCAAGGCCGGCGACATCATCCAGGTGGTCCTCTCCCAGCGCTTCCGCACCACCTCCGAGCTGCCGCCCTTGAAGCTCTATCGGGCGCTCCGCCACATCAATCCGAGCCCCTATCTCTTCTTTCTCAAACTGGGCGATCTCGTCCAGATCGGCTCCTCGCCGGAGATCCTGGTCCGCCTGGAGGGGGAAGAGATCGAGTTGCGGCCCATCGCCGGCACCCGCCGTCGCGGCCGCACGCCGGAAGAGGATCTGGCTCTCGAACGGGAATTGCTCGCCGATCCCAAGGAGCGGGCCGAACACCTGATGCTCGTGGACCTCGGCCGCAACGACGTGGGCCGGGTCGCCCGCTACGGCTCGGTGGAGGTGCGCGATCTTCTGGTGATCGAGCGCTACAGCCACGTGATGCACATCGTCTCCGGCGTGCACGGCAAACTCGCCCCGGGCAAATCCCAGTTCGACGTGGTCAAGGCCTGCTTCCCGGCCGGGACCGTGAGCGGGGCGCCGAAGATCCGCGCCATGGAGATCATCGAGGAACTGGAGCCGGAGCGGCGCGGTCCCTATGCCGGGGCGGTGGGCTACTTCGGTTTCTCCGGCAACATGGATCTCTGCATCACCATCCGGACCTTCATCCTGCGCGGCTCCGACCTCTGGGTCCAGGCCGGTGCCGGGATCGTGGCCGATTCCGACCCGCGCT
>JBFLYY010000137.1:0-3078 GCA_040756495.1 Thermodesulfobacteriota bacterium
AAGCCGAGATCAAGCGCCCCCTCATGGAGGAGACGATTCAGGGTAGCGGGCGGCGCCTCGGTGACTTGCCAGTCGGGCCGGGCCACGGTGCGCTTCCACACCTCGTAGAGCGGCGCGGTGTTCAGAAAATTCACCATGCCGATCCGGGCGGTATGAGAAGGGGCGCCTGTCATGGCTATTCGATCCATTCCAGCCGGATGGCGGCTCCGGCAGTGGTGAGGTATTCCAGAGTCCCGTCGCCGGTGGTGGCCGCGCACTCCACGGCCAGAAGCGAGGAGGAGACGCCAGGGGCAATCACACCCAACTCCTCTTCGATCCCCAGGACACGGGCGCCGTTCCGCGAGGCCATGGCCAGGACATCGGCCGGCGCAATGGCGGGATGGTCCGCGCGCAATATCGCCATCTCCTGCCACAGACTCAGATTCGGGTTGCTCGCCAGACTGTCGGTGCCGAGACAGGGCCGCAGCCCCTGGGCCAGCATCGTGGCCACCGGCGCCTTGCCCACGCCCATGTAGCGGTTGCTGCCAGGGCAGAGGCAGACCCGGGCTCCGCGCTCGGCGAGCAGCCCGATTTCCGCCGCAGCCACGTGAACCGCATGGACACAGAGGGTTCGCGCATCCAGCACGCCGAGACGGTCGAGATGGGCCACCGCGCCCACGCCCGGCGGGATGAAGGAGCCGTCCCAGGCGCCCCGCTCTTCCAAGAAAACGCGGAAACGGCCGTTGCCGCTCATGAGCAGGTCGATCTCGTCGGCCGATTCCGCCACGTGGAGCGGGAAGAGGCACTTGTTCCTGCTGGCCCGCTCCTTCAGGGTCCGCAACAGGGTGGCGCCGGTGGAGTACGGCGCATGGGCGGTGCAACAAAGGTCCGGGGGCAGGGTCTCAAGCCGGCTTATGGCCGCCTCTTGGGATTTCCGGGCAAAGCCGAGCAGTTCGAGATGAAAGGAGATTCTGGTCTTGAAGCCCTCGCCCAGGGTCCGGCTCTCAAGCTGGTTGCCGATGTCGATCACCGCCCCGCAGCCGCCGGCATAGAGCCGGGCCAGGGCGTAGCGGGCATCGTCCGCTGCCTCTTCCGGATCGGTTGCCGCGGCCCGGGCCGCAAGCAAACTGGTGATCCAGGCGGGCATATCGCCCTGGGCTCCTGGCTCCTGGCCAAGGGCCGCCAGGTGCGACAACTCGAGATGGGCGTGACCGTTCACCAGGGCCGGGGCGATGACGTGGCCCTCGTAGTCGACCAGCTCCGCATCCGCCTCCTTGAGGTCACCATAGCGGCCCACCGCCACCACCCTGCCCTGCTCCGTCACCACGGCGCCGTCGGCGATGACCGGACTTGCGACCGGCACCACGAAGGGGGCGCGGTATATGTAGCGATCCGGCTCCTGCATCATTCATTCCTCAACTACGAAACCATCGAAAGGTGCAGGCACCGTTCCTGTAGATACAAGGAGCGGATTTATCCGCGACCTCGGGCAGCGCCTGCGCACGGCTTTCCATCGCGGCTGAAGCCGCTCCTACAACCCTTGCACCCGCCCCTCAGACCAAAGTATAATCCATGCGGCGCTGGCGCGGGGTGAAACCCGCCTCTTCCACCAGCGTGCGGATCTCCTGTTCGGAGAGGCGAAAGCCCACACCGGCCGCGGCCACGACGTTTTCCTCGATCATGGTGCTGCCGAAGTCGTTGGCCCCGAAGAAGAGCGAAAGCTGGGCGATCTTCGGCCCCTGGGTGACCCAGGATGCCTGGATGTTGGGGACATTGTCGAGGTAGATACGGGAAAGGGCCAGCATCTTGAGGTACTGCACTGCCGTGGTCTTGGGGAGGTGGGCGAGTACGGTATTGTCCGGCTGAAAGGGCCAGGGGATGAAGGCGGTAAATCCGCCGGTCCGGTCCTGGAGGTCGCGCACCCGCTCAAGATGTTCCAGCCGTTCGGCCATGGTCTCGATGTGGCCGAACATCATGGTGGCGGTGGTGCGCATGCCGAGGTTGTGCGCCGCCTCCATGACGCCGAGCCACTCGTCGGCCGAACACTTGCGGGGCGCGGTCTCCTGCCGCACCCGGTCGCAGAGAATCTCGGCCCCGCCGCCGGGGATGGAATCGAGCCCTGCCTCTTTGAGGCGGAGCAGCACCTCGCGCACCGAAAGGCCGGAGAGCTTGGCAAAGTGGCACACCTCGGGCGGCGAAAAGCCGTGGATGTGGATGTCGTAGCCCTTGATGAAGCGGAGCATCTCCTCATAAAAGTCCAATGGCTTGTCCGGGTGGAGCCCGCCCTGGAGCAGGATCTGGGTGCCGCCGAGATCTTTCGTCTCCTCGATCTTCTGGCCCAACTCCTCGTTGGTGAGCACCGAGCCGGCAGCATCCTCCGGGGCCTTGAAGAAGGCGCAGAACTTGCAGGCCGAGATGCAGATGTCGGTGTAGTTGATGTTGCGGTCGATGACGTAGGTCACCATGGGCTCGGGGTGGAGGCGCTTGCGGATGGCGTTGGCCAGAAAGCCGAGCTGATAGAGATCGCCCTTCTCGGCCAGGGTGAGGAACTCCCCGCCGTGGATGTGTTCGCCGGAAAGAATTTTGTCGTTGATCGTTTGCAGATTCATGTCACCTTCTTCGCGGCCTCAAGCCGCTGCCACAACCTTTTGCCACGAAACCCGCGAAAGGCGAGGGCATCATTGTCCGCAGGAGCGGATTGATCCGCGACCGCAGGCAGTGCCTGCTCATCGTTTTTTTCGCGGCTGAAGCCGCTCCTGCACAACCCCTTGCCCCTGTTCGCGGCTGATCGCTGTCGGCTAATATTCCTTGATCACGTTGTAGAGGGTATCGCGTTCAATGGGCCTGCGGCCCGCCTCGCGGATGAGGCGGATCAGCTCGGTGTCGGCCATGTGGCCGCCCGACTCGCCGCCTGCCATGTGGGTGATCCGTTCCTCCTTCACGGTGCCGTCCATGTCGTCGGCGCCAAAGGAGAGGGCCACCTGGGCGAGCTTGGGCCCGATCATCACCCAGTAGCCCTTGATGTGGGGGAAGTTGTCGAGGAAGAGGCGGCTTACGGCGATGTTCTTCAGATCCTCGATGCCGCTCGTCTTCGCAAGA
>JBFLYY010000138.1:0-4382 GCA_040756495.1 Thermodesulfobacteriota bacterium
GGGCCATAAAAATTTGCTCTCTCCATCCGTTTTTTAGGCTATACTTAACGGCATGGACATCAAGGAGTTCCAGAAGAAAATCGCCGATCTGCCGACCATCTCCGCTGTCGCCGGCCAGATCAACCTTGCCGCCAAGAACGAATCCCTGACGGCAGCCGCCCTCGCCGACATCATCTCCCGTGATCCCGCCCTGACCACCAAGGTGCTCAAGCTCGCCAACTCCGCCTACTACGGTCTGCCGCGCGAAGTGGACACCCTGACCAGGGCGATCACCATCCTCGGCTTCGAGACCATCAAGAACCTGGCGCTGACCGTCTCGGTCTTCCGCGCCTTCTGCACGGCCAAAGGGCTGGAGATCGACTTCAAGGGGTTGTGGTATCATTCCCTGGGCACCGCCGTCGCGGCCAAGGCCCTCTGCACCAGATCGCTCCACCTGCTCCGCGACGAAACCGTGATCGAGCAGGCCTTTCTCTGCGGCATCATCCACGACGTCGGCAAGGTCGCCATGGTGCAGACCCTCCCCGCCATGATGGCCGAGGTCTTCGAACGGATGCGCGAGACCGGGCTGCCGCAGTACGAAGTGGAAAAGGAAATCATCGGCTTCAACCACCAGCGGGCAGGCCAGGCCCTGGCGGATGCCTGGAACTTCCCGGAGGAGTATCTCAAGGTCATCCGGCAGCACCATGCCCCCAACGTGGTCACCTCCTCCACCGATCCCAAGGCCTCCCTGCTCATCCTGACAACCTACATCGGCAACAAGATCGCCAAGGCGATGCACCTCGGCGAAAGCACCGACCCGGTGGCAGCCAGGATCACGCCGGAGGATCTGAGACGGGTGGGGGTCAGCAGCGCCGATCTGGCCGGGATCGTCGCCACCATCAAGAACGATTACCACACCCTGCTGGAACAGTGGGCCTACGAACCATAGCAGGATGTTGCAAAAGTCATCCCTGACCTTTTGCAACGACGCCTGCCGGCTTACTGCAGGCGGATGAAAACCCCCTGATGGGGCGGATCGATCTTGTAGTAGCGCCGCAACAGTTCGATACTCGTCTTGCCCAGCACCTTGCCCTTGCCCAGCAGGAGAATGCCGGTGCCGCTCAGCACGTCCCGACTGACCTCCATGCCGTCGGTCAACTCGTCGGGCGCCAACTCCACCTCCCTCTCCCCGGTGATGGCCGGCCGCTTGCGGCGGTAGTATTCCATGGCCACCGCCAGGACGGCGGGCGCCAGCTTGGGATCGAAACGGCTGCCGGCCTGGGCCTCCACCTCCTTCCGGATCAGGTCGAGGCTGAGGGTGCTCCCGAAGCGGCGGTTCCTGACGTCGATGAAATCCACCAGGGCCAGGATGGCGGCCGCCTGGGGAATCTCCTTCTTCTTCAGGCCGTCGGGAAAGCCGGAGCCGTCGTAGCACTCGTGGTGGCTCCGGATGATGAGGCCGGCCGGCCGCAGCTCCTCGATGGCATCCACGGCCGCCTGCCCCCGCAAGGGATGTTTGACGTACTCCTCCCGCGACTCGTAGTTCATCTGCTCCGTCGCCTGCTTGAGCATCAGGTCGGGAATGCCGATCTTGCCGATGTCGTGGAGCAGGGCCGCCACGATGAGGAGTTCACGCTCCTCCGTGGTCATCTCCAGCTCTTTCGCCACCAGGCCGCACACCTCGGCGACGTTGCGCGAATGGGTGCGCATCTCCGGGTCGCGCAACTCCACCAGGCCGGAAAAGGCCATGATCGTGTTCTTGAAATTGGTGCGCAGCCTGGCGTTGCTCACGCGCAGCGAATCGTAACTTTTCTGCAGTTCCACGGTCTGTTCCTGGACCATCACCTCCAGTTCCTGGCTCCACCGCTTCAGCTCCTCGTTCTGGCGCTGGACCACGGCATTGAGCCGCTTGTTCTCCCTGATGAGGAGGTGCATCTGCAGGACGTCCTTGACCGTCCGCACCAGCTCTTCGTCGTTCCACGGCTTGGCGAGATAACGGAGGATGCCGCCGCGGTTGATGGCATCGACGGCGGCATTGACGTCCGCATAGCCCGTCAGCAGGAGGCGCATGGCCTGGGGCGCCACCTTGCGGCTCTGCTCCAGAAAATCCACCCCGGTCATCGTCGGCATCCGCTGGTCGGAAACGATCACCGCCATGTCGGGATGTTCGCCGAGGATGCCGAGCGCCTCCTGGCCGGAAGCGGCCGTGAAGACCTCGATCTCCTCGTCCATGAAAAGGCGCTCCAGGGAACGGAGGATGTTCTCCTCGTCATCGACAAAGAGCACCTTGCCGGTTTCCGGAAGTGGGGGGAAAGCCGTGGAGATGGTCGCCATGGAAGATCGCTCCGTTGCTGCCGTCACGCGCCGCAGGTGGTCCGGTCCACCACCAGGATGACCCCGCGCTGGCCATCCTCGGATTCGACCCGCGTCCCCTTGACGCAGATCTCCTGGCCGGCAAGCACCACCCTGCGGAAGAGCACCCTGTCGGCGGGAATCTCCTGCAGGAAATCGACCAGAGGCGCCGGCAACACCTTGGTGGCCGGGTGACCGAGGGCAAGCTCGATGCCCGCCCCGACAAAATCGTAGGCCTGGCGGTTGTGCTGGACCAGGTCGAACTGGTCATCGAAGCCGAAGACCGCCACTGGCAACGAATCCAGGATGTGCTGGCTCCGCTTGAGCACGCGGTTCTGGAAGATGACCTCGCCGGTCCGCGCCTTCACCCGCTGTTCCAGTTCCTCGTTCAGGCCCATGAGCTGCTCGTTGGTCTGCCGCAACTCCTCGGTGAGGTGGGTGTTTTCCCGCCGCAGATAATAGACCTCCACCGCCTTGGCGATGGTGACCCTCAGTTCGTCGTCGTTCCACGGTTTGGGGATGAACTTGTAGATGTGCCCCTCGTTGATCGCCTCGACCACCGCCGCCGTGTCGGCGTAGCCGGAGAGGACGATCCGCACCGTTTCGGGCCAGCGCTCGTAGACCGTCCGCAGGAACTCGACGCCGTTCATTCCCGGCATGCGGTAATCCGAGACCACCAGCGAGATCGGCTCGTTCTCCTCCAGCAGCCGCAACCCCTCCTCGCCGGAGGGGGCCTGGAGGATGGTGTACTCCTCGTCCATGAAGAGTCGCTCCAGGGCCCGCAGGACGTTGGGCTCGTCGTCCACGAACAGCACCTTCACCTCGTCTTCATTCCCCATGCGCCTCTCCCCTGATCGGCAGACACACCGTGAAGGTCGCCCCCTTGCCCGGCTCGCTCGCGACCTCAATCCGGCCCCCATGCTTCTTGACGATGTCGTAGGTGATGGACAGCCCCAGCCCCGTGCCCTTGCCCACCTCCTTGGTGGTGAAAAAGGGCTCGAAGAGCCGGTTCAGATTCTCCGGCGGAATACCGCAGCCGGAATCGCCCACCGCCACCCGGATCTCGTCGCCCTCCTGCCAGGTTCTGATGGTGATCGTTCCCCGCTCCGCGATTGCCTGGGCCGCGTTCACCAGCAGGTTCATGAAGACCTGGTTCAGCTGCTGCGGGAAACAGTAGGTGGGGGGCAGATCCCCGTACTCCTTTTTGACCTCGCACTTGTACTTCAGCTCGTTCCAGACGATGTTGATCGTATCCTCCAGACACCGGTTGATGTCCGCCGAACATTCCTGGGCCTGATCGACCCGCGAGAAGCTCTTCAGATTCTGGACAATGGTCCGGACGCGGGCCGCGCCATCCAGGGATTCCCGGATCAGGGACGAGGCATCGTGCAGGATGAAATCGACCTTCAACGCCTTGCGCAGTTCGGCAAGCTCGCTGCCCTCCGCCGACGCGGCGCATCGGGCAACGACCTCGGACTGCCTGGCCAGGAATTCCTCCAGCCTGGCGAGATACTTGCCGAGGCTGCCGAGGTTGCTGGTCACGAACCCCATGGGGTTGTTGATCTCGTGGGCCACCCCTGCGGCCAGCTGGCCGATGGAGGCCATCTTCTCCTGCTGGAGGAGCTTGGCCTGCGACCCCTTCAGCTCATCGTACGCCTGGGCCAGTTCCCTTTTCTTCTCCGCCAGAATGAAGACCATGTGGTTGAATTCCTCGCCGATCCGGCAGACCGGGTCGCTGACGATATCCTGGTAGAACCGGCACTGTTCACAGGCGTTGAATTTCTGGGCGAAACCGCCCTGCATCTCCCCCCGGCAGCGGGTGCCGGCCCACTGCCAGCAGCGGACCGCCTCCCTGCCGTAACAGGGGCAATCGGACTGCTCGCAGCGCATCACCTGCCAGCACGGCGGGAGCCCCTGCGGCAGTGCCAGCTGGCCGCCGACTTCCCCCTCTTCGGCAATCCGCCGGATCATGAAGGACAACTCGTCCAGGGCCCGCAGAAGCGCGGCCCGCTGGCGCTCGATTTCGCGGTTCTTCTCCTCCAGCTTCCTGG
>JBFLYY010000139.1:0-3812 GCA_040756495.1 Thermodesulfobacteriota bacterium
CCCCGATCTCATCGTCAAGATGCCGGGCGGCAAGAATATCGTGGTCGATTCCAAGGCGGCACTGGCTGCCTATCTCGAGGCGGTGGAGGCGCCGGACGAAGAGACCCGCAAGCTCAGGCTCAAGGACCATGCCCGCCAGATCCGCACCCACCTCGCCCAGCTGGCCAGCAAGGGGTACTGGGAACAGTTCCAGCCCACTCCGGAACTGGTGGTGCTCTTCCTGCCCGGCGAGAACTTTTTCAGCGCCGCCCTGGAGCAGGATCCGGAACTCATCGAGTACGGCGTCAGCCAGCGGGTGATCCTCGCCACCCCCACCACCCTCATTGCCCTGCTGCGGGCCGTCTCCTACGGCTGGCGACAGGAGCAGATCGCGGAACATGCCCACAAGATCGGCGACCTCGGCCGCCAGCTCTACGAGCGGCTCAACACCATGGTCGGCCATTTCCAGGCCATGCGCGGCGGCCTCGACAAGGCGGTCTTGGCCTACGACAAGGCGATGCGCTCCTTCGAGACCCGGGTGCTGGTGAGCGCCCGCAAATTCCGGGAGCTTGATTCCTCCATCGGCAAGGAGATCGAGCCGGTGGAGCTGCTGGCGCCGCTTCCTCCCGAGCAGGACGGGGCGGGCGGCGGCGAGGAGGGGGTGCCGACGGGGTGAGACGGCGCCCCGGTCCTGTGCGGTAACCTCCCGACTTCACGTGTCGCCGCAGCGGACGGAACTCGTTTTTGGGGGCGGCGCCACTTTTGCCTTGCCTGAATCCGGCCCCTTTTTTATAATTCGAGATTTACGGAAAACCGCACGAATACAAGACGGTTGACGGATATTCGCTTTCTTACCACTCACCAGGCAAGGAGAACCGCAGCGATGAAGTTAGGTATCAACGGCCTCGGCCGGATCGGCAAGCTTTCCCTCTGGCACCATGTCTCCCGCAAGCATTTCTCCGAGATCGTGGTCAACGTGGGCCGCCAGATCGGGGGCGGGCTGCACGACATCGCTTCCTGCATCGACCGCGACAGCACCTACGGCCGGCTCGGCATGTACTTGAACGGCTGCAAGAGCGGCCGGGTGATCGAGAACCTCGACGAGGCCGCCGGTACCATGGTGGTGAACGGCGTACCGGTCACGATCCTGCGCCAGGCGCGCAATCCCAAGGAGATCCAGTGGAAGGAAAACGGCGTGCGCATCGTCGTCGATTCCACCGGCGCCTTCCGCGACCCGACCGCCGACGCCGGCGACGCCAAGGGTTCGCTGCGCGGCCATCTCCAGGGCGGCGCCGAGAAGGTGATCCTCTCCGCCCCCTTCAAGATCAAGACCAAGGGCATGGCCATGCCGGAGGATGCGGTGACCACGGTCATGGGCATCAACGACGGCGACTACAACCCGGCCAGGCACTGCGTGATTTCCGCCGCCTCCTGCACCACCACCTGCCTTTCCTTCATGATCAAGCCGCTTCTGGAGTCCTTCGGCGCCGACCGCTTCCTGAGCGCCTCCATGGTGACGGTCCATGCCGCCACCGCCAGCCAGCAGGTGCTCGACCGCCTGCCGGGCGCCGGCGCCACCGATCTCCGCAAGAACCGCGGGATTCTCAATAACATCATCCTCACCTCCACCGGCGCGGCCAAGGCCCTGCCGCTGGTGATTCCCGAGATGAAGAAGATCGGCTTCATCGCCGAGTCGGTGCGGATTCCCACCACCACCGGCTCGCTCATCATCCTGGTGCTGAACCTCCAGGACGAACTGGAAAAGCCGATCAAGCGCGACCTCATCAACTCGATCTACCGCGACTACGCCAAGAACTCGCCCTACCTCGATTACTCGGACGAGCAGAACGTCTCCTGCGACATCATCGGCATGCCGGCGGCCGCGGCGATCATCGAGGGCACCGAGACCCACACCCGCACCGCCACCATCAACGTCAACCTTTCCAAGATGGGCTGTGCCGGAACCCCCTCCACCCTGGAGGTGCCGGTGACCCAGGCGGTGATCTACGGCTGGTACGACAACGAGCTGGGCAGCTACACCAACATGCTCGGCGACCGTACCGTTTCCATCGCCGAGCAGATGGTGTAAGTGGTCGCGGTTCGGATCGAACCGTTTCTTGCCGACGATCTGCCGGCAATCGCGGCCATCGAGGCGGAAACAGTCTCGCCCTGGTCGGCGGCGCAACTGGCCGCCGAAACGGAACGCCCCGGTGGCTGGCGTTATGTGGCCCGGCGGCACGAGGGCGGGGTTGTCGGCTATCTGTGCGGCTACACCGTGGCCGACGAGGCGGAGATTCTGAAGCTGGCGGTCGCCGGCAGCCACCGGCGCCAGGGAGTGGCGGCGCGGTTGCTGGCGCATGCCCTGGCCAATCTTGCGGCCCGGGGCGTCCATCGCCTCTATCTGGAATTGCGGGTCGGCAATCAACCGGCCCGGCGGCTGTACGAAAAGTTTGGCTTCAGGGCGTCCGGCGTGCGCAAGGGGTACTACCAGCACCCGCCGGAGGATGCCCTGCTCATGGAGAAAACCATTACCAGAGGGGAGGGTTCGTGAAGAACATCCGCGACATCGATATCCGGGAAAAGAAGGTTCTCATCCGGGTTGATTTCAACGTGCCGCTCGACGACCAGCGCAATATCACCGACGACATCCGCATCCGCGGGGTGCTCCCCACCATCAACCACGCCCTCGACGAGAACGCCAGGATCATCATCATGTCCCACATGGGCCGGCCCAAGGGGCAGCGCAAGGAGGAGTTCAGCCTGGCGCCCGCGGCCAAGCGCCTCTCCCGTCTCATCTCGAAGGAGGTGAAGCTCGCCCCGGATTGCATCGGCCCCGAGGTCAAGGCGATGGTCGATGCCATGCGGCCCGGCGATGTGATTCTCCTTGAGAACCTGCGCTTCCACGCCGAGGAGCAGGCCAACGACGAGAATTTTTCCCGCGAGCTTGCGGATCTTGCCGATGTCTACATCAACGACGCCTTTGCCGTGGCGCACCGGGCCCATGCCTCGGTGGTGGGGGTGACCAGATTTTCCAAGCAGTGCGGCGCCGGTTTCCTGCTGCAGAAGGAGATGGACTATTTCCACCGTTCGGTGAGCAACCCCATGCGGCCGCTGGTGGCCATCGTCGGCGGCGCCAAGGTGTCGAGCAAGCTCGGCGCGCTCCGCAACCTCATGGACCGGGTGGACAAGATGGTCATCGGCGGCGCCATGGCCAACACCTTCCTGAAGAGCATGGGCTACGAGGTGGGACAGTCCAAGGTGGAGGACGACCTGCTGGAGACCGCCCGGGAGTTGATCGACAAGGCCAAGGCCCAGGGGGTCAAGCTCTACCTGCCGGTGGATTGCATCGTGGCCGACCGCTTCGAGGCGCGGGCCGAAAGCAAGCGGGTCACCACCCAGGAGGTGCCCAAGGAGTGGATGGTGCTCGACATCGGGCCCGCCACCACCGCCCTCTTCACCGAGGCGCTGGAGGATGCCAAGACCATCATCTGGAACGGCCCCATGGGCGCCTTCGAAATGGACGCCTTCTCCCGCGGCACCATGGCCATGGTGCAGAGCGTGGCCCGTTCGCACGCGCTGACCATCGTCGGCGGCGGCGATACCGACGTGGCCGTCCACCAGGCCGGCGAATCGAACAACATCTCCTACATCTCCACCGGCGGCGGTGCCTTCCTGATGCTGATGGAGGGCAAGAAGCTGCCCGGAGTGGACGCCCTGGAACAGTGTCAATAAGGAGAACCGCCATGCGCAGACCGCTGATCGCCGGCAACTGGAAGATGCATCTCGCCATTCCGGCGGCGCGCGCGCTCGCAGCGGCGGTGGGCAAGGCGGCC
>JBFLYY010000140.1:0-5847 GCA_040756495.1 Thermodesulfobacteriota bacterium
GTCGCCTCGATGATCTTTTCGAGCCCCCGCCGGTTGGCCTCGATGGTAAGGATGTCGCGGTAGGCGCGGAGCGAAGCCACCATGCTGGTGAAAAGCTTCTGGGCGGTGAGTTCGGTCTTTTCCTTGTAGTCGTTGATGTCGTACTCGACGATCACCTTCTCTTCCGGTGCCTGGCCGGGCTGGCCGGTGCGGAGGATGATGCGGACAAAGGAGTTCTTGAGTTCCTCCCGCACGTGGCGCACCACCTCAAGACCGGCGGAGTGGCGCTCCATGACCACGTCGAGAAAGATGACGGCGGTGTCGGGATGTTCGGCGATGAGGCGCATGGCCTCCTTGCCGCTGTAGGCGCCGAGAAAGGTCAACCCCTTGCCGGCGAACTGGAAATCCTTGAGCACGAGGCGGGTGACCGCATGGACCTCCTCCTCGTCGTCCACGATGAGAACCTTCCAGCTATCGACCGCAGCGGGCTTCCGATTCTCCCCTGCCGGCTCGTCGGCAAAGACTAACGACTCCCCCTCACTGCTCATTCCCCCCTTCCCCCTCTTTGGCTACTGGCATCTCCAGGACAAACGCGGTTCCCTTTCCCGGCACGCTCGTGCAGACAATGGTGCCACCAAGTTTCTGGGTGACGATGTTGTAGACGATGTGCAGGCCGAGACCACTCCCCCCTTTTTCTCTGTTACTGGTGTAAAACGGTTCGAAGATATGTGCAAGATGTTCTTGCGGAATTCCCTTGCCGTTGTCGCTGTAGCGGAAGGTGAGGCGACCCTGCGCCAGGGCGATGCGGAAGTCGAGCTGGCCCGCCTCCCCCTCGGCGAAGGCGTGCAGCACGGAGTTGGTGATGAAGTTGGTGATGATCTGGGAAAAGGCGCCGGGATAGCTGGTCAGTTCGAGTTCTTCGTCGCATTCCACCGTTACCCGATGGCCGCTCTTCTTGAGCAGCGGCCGCAGGCTCAACAGCACCTCCTCGACGTATCCCTTCATGCGAAAGCGGCGGCGAACCTCGCCGGACTGGTCGATGGCCACCTGCTTGAAGCTGCGGATCAGTTCCGCCGCCCGATTCAGGTTCGAGAGGAGCAGGCGGCTCGAATCCCGGCAGGTCTGGACATATCTTTCCAGGTCGCTGCGCCGCACGGTCTGCTGTTCGTAAAGGGCCAGGAACTCCTGAGTGGCCTTGTCGAGATGCGAGGCCGCGGTGACGCCGATGCCCACCGGCGTATTGATCTCGTGGGCCACCCCTGCCACCAGCCCCCCGAGCGCCGCCATCTTCTCGGTTTCCACCAGTTGGCCCTGCATGGTTTCGAGCTGGCCCAGGGTTTCCCGCAGGTCGGCATTGGCGGCGTCGAGCCGGGCCGTGCGTTCCTTCACCCGCTGCTCCAGGGTGTCGGTGAGGGCGAGCAGTTCCCGCTCGGCCCGCTTGCGTTCGGTGATGTCCTCGAAGACCACGACGGTGCCGATCACCGCGCCGTCGTCGGCCCGCAAGGGGGCGCTCACGTACTCCACCGGAAAGACGCTACCGTCGCGCCGGCCGAAATAGTTTTCGCTGACGCGCTGTTCCGACGGGTCGGCAAAGGAGCGGCAGATGGGGCAATCCGCCACGGTGTAGGGGATGCCGTCGCCGCGGAGGTGGTGGTTGAAGTCGTGCAGATGGACGCCGATCAGCTCCTCCTCCTCTTCCTCGCCGTAGCCGAGCATGGCCAGCGCCGCGCGGTTGATGAAGGTGACGTGGCCGGCGATGTCGATGCCGTAAAGGCCCTCGCCCACCGACTCCAGAATCATCTCGTTCTGGCGGTGCAGGCTCGTGAGACTCATCTCCGCGGCCCGACGCTCGACAATCTCCTTCTTGAGCTGGGCGTTGGCCGACTCCAGCTCCACGGTCCGGTCCCGCACCCGTTCCTCCAGGCGGTCGCGGGCCCGCTGCAACTCCTGCTCCACCTTCTGGCGCCGTTCGATCTCCCGCTCCAGCGGCGCCAGGGCCAGACGTTTCAGGGTGAACCAGACCGCGACGCCGACAAAGAGCATGCAGACGAAGGAGGCGACAATCAGCTGAAAACGCAGCTTCCGCACCATCTCCTCCACCTGCCGGTCGGAGATCACGCTCTTCAGCGTCACCACCGGTTCGCCCATGAAATCGACCCGGTGGCTGACCTGAAAGACGGCATCCTGGCCGGCTGGCCGGCGGAAGTTGACCATCGCCGCCCCGTTGGGCAGGACGGCGACCAGCTCGATCACCTCCCCATGCTCCTTGCCCCAGCGGGTCATGAATTGATCGACCCAGAGGAAGTCATAGGCCAGGAGCGGATCGACGACAAAGGTGCCCATGAGCTGGAGGTCGCGACGCGCGTGTTCCCGGGCATCGGCAAGGAGAAAGGCGCGCTGGTGGCGGATGATGAGGAAATCGACCAGCGCCATGAAGGCGAAAAGCACCACCATGAAGGAGAGCACTGCCTGGCTGTATTTTCCCTTGCCTCGCCGCATCGGTCGCCTACCGCCCGGAAACCGTTCCTCTCAGCAGGTGGAATAGCCGCAGCTCACGCACTGGCTGCAACCGCCGCTGCGCCTCAGGGTAAGGCGGCCGCAGGCCGGGCACGAGGCATAGGAGGAGGGTTCCTCGTAGGGCTCGGGATTGCTGTCGGCGTCGTCCGCCGCGCAGTTGTCGAGCACCTTGGCCAGGGCCGCCGGGATCGAATAGACCCGGCCGAGTAAGCCGTTCTGCCAGGCACCGTCCGAGGAGATGTCCTCGAGAGTCCTGGCGATCTTGCCCACCAGCCGGTAGTCGTGCTGAAGGGCCACCGAAATCACGCGGCCCAGAGCCTCGCTCATGCCGTGCAGGGTGGAGCCCGACTTGGTGGTGTTGAGGAAGACCTCGCGCACGTGGCCGTTCTTGCCGCGGTTGGCCGTGACATAGAGCGGGGCCGGCCCCCGGAACTTGAAGGTACTGCCCCGCCGCTCGTCGAGATCGCTGAAATCGGCCGAGGCCTCCGGTTTGCGGTTGCCGTCGCTCAGCACCCCCTCCATGGAGGAGTCGCGGAACATGGTGATCCCCTTGAGATTGCTCTTGCGGGCGTACTGGAGGATCTTCTCGATCTCCTCCACCATGGTCTCGGCCGGCAGGTTGATGGTCTTCGAGACCGCGGTGTGGTTGAAGGCCTGGCAGGCCTCCAAAATGCGGATCTGCTGGTAAGGCTCGATCTGGTGCGCCGTCTCCCGCGCCACCTGGTCGAGCTGTTGCTCGTCGTAGGAGTAGAACTCCAGCGGCACCAGGGTGAACTCCTTCCAGGAATCGTCCACGTCCTTGACCTTGCGGCTCTGGACCATGGAGAAATAGGGCTCGACCCCGGTGCAGGCGACGCGCAGGAGCTGGGAGATGGAGCCGGTGGGGGCCTGGGAGGTGGTGACCGAGTTGTAGAGGCCGCCGAGTTTTTTCACCGTGGCGAAGATGTTCTTCGCCTGCCTGGCCCACGCCTTCTGGCCCGGCATCCCGGTCTGGATGAAGGAGAGCGCCTCGCCCTCGATCTTTTCCACATACTCCCTGTTCCATTCGCGCGGTTTCAACTTCTCGCCGCCCGCGGTCTTGACGAACTCGGCGTAATCGAGACTCCCCTGCATGGAACCAAGCATCAGGGCGAGCTGGGTGGCCTTGGCGAAGAGCGGCGCCTGATGCTCGTCGGCGTAGGAGACCCCGAAATGGTTCATCGCATGGTGCAGGCCGGTGAAGCCGATGCCGATGGGCCGGAACTTGAGGGTGTTCTTCCGGATCCGCTCGATGGGCGGGAAACCGCCGAGGTCGAGCACTTCGTTGCCGGCCATGGCGGCCAGACGCGAACTCTCGAAGACCTTGGCCAGGTATTCCTCCTGCCTCTGGGCCAGACACCTGGGCAGCGAGATGGTGAGGAGGTTGCAGGCGGTATCCTTGGTGGAGAGGTACTCGCCGCAGGGGTTGGAGAAGACCGGCTTGAACCTGGCCGGCACCGGGGTATTGGCCATGCTCTTCGTGGTAAAGAGCAGCCCCGGATCACCGGACTTCCAGATGTACTGGGCAATGAGGTGGAGGAGTTCCGTATCTTCCCAGAAGCGGTCGTCCGTGATGTTGAGCGAGACGTTGCAGCCGCTGTAGGTGCCGGGGTTGTCCCCCTTGAAGGTGATGAATTCCCTGATGTCCTTGATGTCCCAGTCGGCCTGGATCATGAGGGCACCGCGACGCTTGCCTCCCTGGCTGATCCGGGCGGAGAGCTGGGAAAAGCCCTTGGCGAAGGAGACCGGCCCCGAGGCCACGCCCTGGCCGTTGTCCACCTTGGAGCCCTTGGGCCGGATCTTCGAGACGTCGATGCCGCCGCCGCCCGCGTGCTGGAAGATGGTGACCAGATCGCGCTCCATGGCGAAGATGGCGTCGGTGGAATCCTCGACGTCGCCCAGCGGATAGCAGGAATAGTAGCCGCCGCGCGAGGTGTACGGGTTGCCGCCGTTCATCAGGAAGGGGGTGGCGGTGATGAAGCGCTGCTGCAAGAGGGCCTTGCTGACCTCGGGATGGCGGAACTGCTTGCTCACCCGCAGCAGCACCTGGGAAAGATCCTTTTCCAGAGGCGAGCCATCCTTGGGATCGCGCAGCGAATAGCGCGCCTGCACGAGGTACTGTTCAAAACGTTCCCACTCGGTGATGGCCTCTTCCAGGGAAATGGGCAACTCCATAGAAAACTCCTTCGAATAAAACAGGGATTAAAAGAAGAACGTCCCGAAACGGGAACCTTTCTCATTATGACAGAACAACCGGGTGCTGCAAGGAGATTTGCGGTTTTTTCACCGCCGCGGCTCACTCGCCGTACTGCTTGCGTTCGCGCTCGCGGAGCAGGATCTTGAGCGGCGTCTTGTCGAGGCCGAGCTGTTCCCGGAACTGATTGACCAGGAAACGGTAGTAGGAGAAGTGGACGCCCTTGGGGTAGTTGACGAAGAGCACGAAGGTGGGCGGCTTGGTGGCCACCTGGGTGACGTAGTAGAACTTGAGGCGGTGGCCTCTGTGCATGGGCGGGGTATGGGCGGCGAGGGCCGCGGTGAGCACCTTGTTCAACCGGGCCGTCGCGAACTCCTGGCCGTACTGGCGATAGACCTGGTCGATCAGGGGGAAAAGCTTGCTCACGCCGGTGCCGGCCAGGGCCGAGACCCGGTGCACCGGGGCAAAGCCGATGAAGTGGGTGGCGCGCTCCACCTCCTCCTGCAGCTTCTTCTGGCGCCGGGCATCGTCCTTGACCAGATCCCACTTGTTGATAAGGAGCAGGCAGGCGCGGCCCCGTTCCATGCAGTAGCCGATGACCTTGGTGTCCTGCTCGGTGATCCCCTCTTCGGCGTCGATGAGGATGAAGGCGAGGTCGCACTGCTCCAACGCCCGCAGGGCGCGCATGACGCTGAATTTCTCGATCTTCTCCTGCACCTTGCCCTTGCGCCGGATGCCGGCGGTGTCGATGAGCAGGTAGTGCCGACCCTTGCGCTCCAGCATGGTGTCCACAGAATCCCTGGTGGTACCGGCCACCTCGGAGACCACCATCCGCTCCTCGCCCACCAGCCGGTTGACGAGCGACGACTTGCCCACATTGGGCCGGCCCAGGAAAGCGATGCGGATCGTTTCCGCTGGCAGCTCCTCCTCGGGCGCCGCCTCCAGCCCCTCGACCAGATGGCCGAAGAAATCGTTCACCCCAAAGCCGTGGGCCGCGGAAAGGGGCCAGAGGCGGTCCACCCCCAGCTCGTAGAAAGGCGGCAGCAAGCGTTGCTCCTGGCCCGGGTCGTCGATCTTGTTGACGAGATAATGGACCTCCTTGCCGGAACGGCGCAGCAGCTCCACCACCTTGAGGTCGT